>JBEPXW010000457.1:0-2501 GCA_041641715.1 Pseudomonadota bacterium | reverse complement strand
GCGCTGACGCACGGCACCCGGGGACCCGATGGACGCCACGCCCATCCTGCGCGTCGAGAACCTGGTCAAGCGCTATGGCGGCCTCGTCGCCGTCGACGGCGCCACCTTCGAGGTCCGGCACCGCTCGATCACCGGGCTCATCGGGCCGAACGGCGCCGGCAAGACCACGACCTTCGACATCGTCGCCGGGGCACAGCCGCCGAGCGCAGGGAAGATCCTCTTCGAGGGGCGCGACGTCACTGGCCTGCCGACCCACCGCCTGTTCCATCTCGGCATCGTGCGCAGCTTCCAGATCCCGCGCGAGTACGGCCGGCTGACGGTGCTCGAGAACCTCATGGTGGTCCCGGCGGAGCAGCCGGGCGAAGCGGTCTGGGCCACCTGGTTCGCGCCGGCCCGCGTGCGGCGCCGCGAGTGGGACGTGCTCGAGCGGGCGGAGGAGGCGCTGGAGTTTCTCGGCCTCATCCACCTGCGCGACGAGCGGGCGCGCAACCTCTCCGGCGGACAGAAGAAGCTCCTCGAGCTCGGCCGCGCTATGATGGCCGACCCGAAGCTCGTGCTCCTCGACGAGCCCGGCGCGGGCGTCAACCCGACGCTCATGAACCGGATCGTCGAGATGATCCAGGCGCTGAACGCCGAGCGCGGCTATACGTTCTGCATCATCGAGCACGACATGGACCTGATCGCCCGGCTCTGCGACCCGGTCATCGTCATGGCCGAGGGACGCGTGCTGACCGAGGGGAAATTCGAGGACGTGGCCGACGACCCGCGCGTCATCGACGCCTATTTCGGCGGAGCCGCAGCATGAGCCGGGTGCTCGAGCTCGACGGCATCTCCGCCGGCTACGGCGAGACCGAGATCCTGCACGGCGTCAGCCTCCACGTGGAGGCGGGCGAGATCGTCGTCGTCATCGGCCCGAACGGGGCCGGCAAGTCCACCGCCATGAAGGCGATCTTCGGGCTGCTCAACATCACCCGGGGCGCGATCCGGCTGACGGGCGAGGACATCACCAACATGGCGCCCCAGCAGGTGGTGCGGAAGGGCGTCGCCTACGTCCCCCAGGTCGGCAACACCTTCGTCTCGCTGACCGTCGAGGAGAACCTCGAGATGGGCGCCTATGTCTCGCGCGAGGACCCGCGGCCCAGGATCGACGAGATCTTCGAGCTGTTTCCCCCCTTGCGCGAGAAGCGCCGCCAGCCGGCGGGCGCGCTCTCGGGCGGGCAGCGGCAGATGGTGGCGATGGGGCGCGCGCTGATGCTGCACCCGAAGATCCTGCTTCTCGACGAGCCGACCGCCGGGCTCAGCCCGAAATACCGCGGCGAGATCTTCCAGATGATCCGGCGCATCAACGACGCGGGCGCCACCATCCTGATGGTCGAGCAGAACGCCAAGCAGGCGCTGATGATCGCCAGCCGCGGCTACGTTCTCGTCGACGGCGAGAACCGCTACACCGGCACGGGCCGCGAGCTGAGCGAGGACGAGGAGGTGGCGCGCATGTTCCTCGGCGCGACCGGCGGGGGCGCGACCGGCGGGGGGCACGCGGCATGATCGACTTCATCAACTTCTACCTGGTGCCCGGCATCGTCCTCGGCTGCATCTACGCGCTGGGCGCGATTGGCATCTCGCTGACCTTCTCGATCCTGCGCTTCGCCAACTTCTCGCACGGGGCGACGCTGACGCTCGGCGCCTACATCACGCTCACGGTCGTCCAGCTCACTGGGGCGCACCCGCTTCTGGCCCTGCCCGTGGCGATGGCGATCACGGCGGCGATCATGGTCGGGGTCGACCACACCTTCTTCAAGCCGTTCCGCGCGAGCCCGAAGATCATCCTGGTGATCGCCTCGTTCGGGATGATGCTGATGATCCGCTCCGCGGTGCAGTTCTTCTGGGGCGTGCAGCTCCAGGTGATGGTGCCGGGCATCGCCAAGCCCTGGGTGCTGCTCGACTCGTTCCGCATCCTGCCGAAGCACGTGCTGATCGCCGCGGCGACGGTCGTGCTGGTCACGGCGATGCACCTCCTGCTGACGCGCACCAAGATCGGCAAGGCGATGCGCGCGACCTCCGACAGCCCCGAGCTTGCCTCGCTTACCGGCATCGACACCGAGGCGGTGATCCGCATGACCTGGATCACCAGCGCGGCGCTGGCGACGGCGGCGGGCGTCTTCCTCGCCCTCGACACCCATGTCGAGACGATGATGGGATTCAAGATGCTCCTGCCGATGTTCGCCGCCGCGATCCTCGGCGGCATCGGCCGGCCCTACGGCGCCATCGCCGGCGGGCTGGTGATCGGCATCGCCGAGGAGATCTCGGCCTATCCCTGGATCGGCACGACGCCGCTCCTCGCCCCCGGCTACAAGGCGGGCGTCGCCTTTGCGATCATGGTGGTGATGCTCGTCTTCCGGCCCCAGGGCATCTTCAAGGGCAAGGTGCTCTGATGGAGCAGTATTACGGCTACTTCATCTACCTGATCAGCCTCCTGACCATGGGCGGCATCTACTCGGAGA
>JBEPXW010000456.1:0-2504 GCA_041641715.1 Pseudomonadota bacterium | reverse complement strand
TTTCAAGCTGCTGGCCTACAAGGACGAGTACGAGGTGGCGCGGCTCCATGCCGAGACGCTGGACGCGGCGCTCGCCGAGACCTTCGACGGCGTGAAGCGCGTGACCTTCCATCTCGCGCCGCCGATCCTCGGTCGGAAGGACTCCGAGGGGCGGCCGATGAAGACCGAGTTCGGGCCGTCGATGATGCGGCTCTTCCGGGTCATGGCGAAGTTCCGCTTCCTGCGCGGCACACCCTTCGACCCGTTCGGCTACTCTGCCGAGCGGCAGAGGGAGCGGCGCATGATCGAGGATTTTGAGCGGGTTGCGCACGAGCTGATCCGCGGCCTCGACGCCAGGAACGCCGCGACGGCGATCGAACTCGCACGGCTGCCTCTCAAGATCCGGGGCTTCGGCCACGTCAAGCAGGCGAACGCCGAGCGGGCGGCCGAGGAGCGCGCGGCGCTGCTCGCCCGGTTCCGCTCCGGCGAGCCGGCGGTGCCGCAGGCGGCGGAATAGGGGCGAAATTAGGCTCTGCGCCGCCGCCGGGGGTTCGCGCGCGTGCGAAGGGGGTCAATCAATTGAATTGATTTAGTTTTTCTAATCAAGAGATTTGTGCGGACAATCCATGGGTCGAAAGATGGCGGGGGGTGGGCCAATGCGGGGTGGCCAGCGCACGGCGCGCTTCCCGGGCGCTTCCCTGGGAATGTCCGGGTCCGCGTCGCGCCGAGGCTTGACCAGGGCATCCGGTGAAGAGGCGCGGGCGCGCCGCTCTGGATTTCCGGGTCAGGGCCGGAAAACTCACGGTCTGCATGAGCCCGCGAACGCCAAGATCATCCTAGACGGGGTACTCCAGCACCAGCCCGTCATGGGCGGGGTGGACGTGCTCCGGCGTCATGGCGTCGAGCTCGGCGTAGTCGAGGTCCACGTGCATGTTGGTGAGCAGCGCCCGCGGCGGGTTCGCCCGCGCGATCCAATCCAGCGCCGTCTCGACGTTGACGTGGCTGACATGCGCCGAATATCGGAGCGCGTCGAGGATCCAGCAGTCGGCGCTCTCCAGCATCTCCCACGCCCCGGGGGTCATCTCCTTGATGTCCGGGTTATAGACCACGGGGCCGATGCGGAAGCCGAGCGCCTCGATCTCGCCGTGGGGCACGTGGAAGGGGTGGAAGCGGACTGGCCCTCCGGCGCCGGTGATCTCGAAAGGGCCGTCGATGCGGTAGGCGTCGAGGAGCGGCGGGTAGTTCGAGCCGGGCGGGGTCTCGAAGACGTATTCGAAGCGCTCGCGCATGGTGCGCTCGGTCGCGGCGTCCATCCAGGCGGGGAGCCGTGCGCGGCGATTGAACACGACCATGCGCAGGTCATCGACGCCGTGGACATGGTCGGCGTGGTCGTGGCTGAGGACGACCGCGTCGAGGTAGCCGCAGCGCGCGTCAATGAGCTGCTCGCGGACGTCCGGCCCGGCGTCCACGAGAACGCTGGTGCGGCCTTCCGCGCCGATCCGCTGGACGAGAAGGGCGCAGCGGCGCCGGCGGTTCCGCGGGTTCGAGGGGTCGCAGTTGCCCCAGTTCGGCCCCTCCGGCCCGATGCGCGGCACGCCGCCCGAGGAGCCGGTGCCGAGGATCGTGATGCGCAGCCGGTGGGCCATCAGGCCGCGGCCCCGACGGCCCTGGCGAAGAGGTGGTCGAAGTTCGCCGAGGTGGCGGCGCAGAACTCCTCGTACGAGACGCCGAAGACCTCCGCGCCGACGCGGGCCGTGTGCGCGACATAGGCCGGCTCGCAGCGCCGGCCGCGGTGGGGCGGCGGGGCGAGGTAGGGACTGTCGGTCTCGACCAGCACGCGGTCGAGGGGGGCGGCGGCGAAGATCTCGCGCAGCTCCGTGGATTTCGGGAACGCCGCTATGCCGGACATGGAGAGGTAGAAGCCGAGATCGAGCGCCGTCTCGGCGAGCGCCCTTTCGGAGGAATAGCAGTGCATGACGCAGGAGAAGACGCCGGCACGGTGCTCCTCGGCGAGAATGCGGCCGACGTCATCGTCGGCGTCGCGGGCGTGGATGATGAGGGGGAGGCCGGTTTGTCGCGCCGCTTCGATGTGGACGCGCAGGCTCTCCTGCTGCGCGGCCATGGACTCGCGGGTGTAGTGGTAGTCGAGGCCGGTCTCGCCGATGCCGACCATGAGCGGGTGGGCGGCGATCGCGACCAGTTCCTCGACGGTCGCCATGGGTTCCTCGGCGACCTTCATTGGGTGGGTGCCGGCGGCGTAGAAGACGCCGTCGTAAGCCTCGGCGATGGCGCGCACCGTGGGCTCCTGCCGCGGCCGGGTGCAGATTGTCACCATGCGGGTGACTCCGGCGGCGCGGGCGCGGGCGACGATCTCGTCGCGCTCGCCCTCGAACTGGGGAAAGTCCAGGTGGCAGTGGCTGTCGACCAGCCGGGGGGCTGTCATGGCCGGGTGCCCTCGCTCGCTCGGATTTCCGCCGCCATCAGGCCGCCTGGCGCGCCCGCGCCAGGGTGGCGTCGAGATCGAG
>JBEPXW010000455.1:0-2509 GCA_041641715.1 Pseudomonadota bacterium | reverse complement strand
CCCGCTCGGCCTATGAGCGCTACCGCGAGGCGCACGGGCTGATCCCGGAGATCACCGAGGGGCTCTATCCCGGCGACTACCTGATCCCCGTCGGCACGGCGCTAAAGGAGGAGTTCGGCGACAGCCTGCTGGAGCAGCCCGAGGAGGGGTGGCTCGAGACCGTGCGCGACTTCGTGACCGAGCGAATGATGGACATGATCCGGGCCGACCTCGCCGCGCTCGGGGTCGAGATGGACGTGTTCTTCTCCGAGCGCGCGCTCTACGGCACCGGCCTGATCGAGGGGACGCTGAAGGCGCTGGAGGAGCGCGGCCTGATATACGAGGGCGTGCTGGAGCCGCCCAAGGGCAAGGTGCCCGAGGACTGGGAACCGCGGCCGCAGACCCTCTTCCGCTCGACCGCCTTCGGCGACGATTCCGACCGGCCGATCAAGAAGGCGGACGGGGCCTGGACCTACTTCGCCCCCGACATCGCCTATCACAAGGACAAGATCGACCGCGGCTTCGACCACCTGATCGACGTGCTCGGCGCCGACCACGGCGGCTACGTCAAGCGGATGAAGGCGGCCGTGGCGGCGCTCTCGGACAACCGCGTCGACCTCGACATCAAGCTCTGCCAGCTCGTCAAGCTCTTCAAGGGCGGCGAGCCCTTCAAGATGTCGAAGCGCGCCGGCACCTTCGTCACGCTGCGCGACGTGGTGGACGAGGTGGGGCCGGACGTCACCCGTTTCGTCATGCTGACGCGCAAGAACGACGCGCCGCTCGACTTCGACTTCGTGAAGGTGCTGGAGCAGAGCCGCGAGAACCCGGTCTGGTACGTCCAGTACGCCCATGCCCGGATCTGCTCTCTGATGGGCCGGGCCGGCGAGGCGGGGCTGGCAACGGATGATTCGTCGCTGCGCGCGGCGGACCTCGAACTGCTCGAGGGCGAGGCCGAGATGGCGCTGATGAGGAAGCTCGCCGAGTTCCCGCGCCTCGTCGAGATCGCCGCGCAGCACCACGAGCCGCACAGGATTGCCTTCTATCTCTATGATTTGGCTTCTGAATTTCATTCCTGGTGGAACCGCGGCCAGGACGAGCCGGGACTTCGGGTGATCCAGTCGGGCCAGCCGGGGCTCAGCACGGCGCGATTGGCGCTGGCGCGCGCGGTTCAGGTTGTGATTTCGGCCGGTCTTGGTATTCTGGGGGTGGTCCCGGTAACGGAAATGAAGTGACCTTCGGGTCGCATATAATGGGGCCAGGGCAGTACTGATCCCCAGATGATGGGGCAGGTGGCAGGCGCGAACCCGATGCGAGACGACATCGAGGACCATTACGTCACAGGCGACGAGGACCGGCCGGCGTGGCGCACGCGCGCCGCGCGGCGCGCCTCCGTCTATACCGGCGCGGCGCTCGCGGTCGCCGTGATCGCGGGGGTCGCGCTCTGGGGCTACGGGCTCACCCAGCGCGACGCCTCCGAGGTGCCGGTGATCCGCGCGGCGCTGACGCCCGCCAAGGTTCAGCCCGATGACCCCGGCGGGGCCGAGGTGCCCTACCAGGACATCTCCGCCTACCGCGCCGGCTCCGACGGCTCGGTGCCGACGGACATGGTCTTCGCCCCGCCGCCGGAGCGCCCGTCGGCTGATGACGTGGCGATGGCCGCCCTCTCGGGGGACTCCGGCGCTACCGCGACCGACGCGACGGCGGCACCCGAGGCCGTGGGACCGACCGAGGGCGCCGCGCCGGATATCGCCCCCGTCTTCCGCGCCCGGCCCGCGGACCTGCTGGAGCGCGTGGCGGCCGCCCGGCAGGAGATGTCGGAGGAGGCGGAGCTCGCCAAGCGCGCCGCCGCCTCGCCGGTACAGATCCAGCTCGGCGCTTACCCCGAGCGCGAGCGCACCGAGGAGATGTGGGGGCGTATCTTCCGCGCCAACCAGGACATCCTGCGCGGCCGGGCGCTGGTGGTGCAGAGCACGATCTCGGGCGGCCGGCGCTTCTTCCGCCTGCGCGCCGGGCCGTTCGAGAGCCGCATCGAGGCGCAGAACGTCTGCCGGGCGCTGCAGGCGCGCGGGCAGGACTGCCTCGTGGCGGTCAACGGATGAGCGCGCCGGGCGCCGCCATCTTCGGGCTTGGCGGACCGGCGCTCTCGGTCACCGAGCGGGCGTTCTTCGCCGATGCCAACCCCTGGGGTTTTATCCTGTTCGGCCGCAACGTGCGCGACCCGAAGCAGGTGCGCCGGCTCGTCGGCGACCTGCGCGAGACGGTGGGCCGCGTCGCTCCGGTCCTGATCGATCAGGAGGGCGGGCGCGTCGCCCGGCTCGGGCCGCCGCACTGGCGGCGCTGGGGGCCGGTGCTGCGGCTCTTCGACCGGGACGAGGAGGCGGCGCTCGAGGCGGTCGGGCTGCGTTACCGGATCATCGCGGCGGAGCTCGCGGCGCTCGGCATCGACGTGGACTGCGCGCCGCTGCTCGACCTGGCCCTGCCCGAGGGCCACCCGATCATTGGCGACCGGGCGCTGGGGCGCGAGCCGGAG
>JBEPXW010000454.1:0-2516 GCA_041641715.1 Pseudomonadota bacterium | reverse complement strand
TCGCCCGCGCCACCGGCGACGGCCGCGCCGCGATGGCGCACATGCATTCACGTGTCTTTCGCGACGCGCTGCGCTTCAATGCCGAGCTCCTCGACTTCGCCAGCCGCCGCGTGCGCGCCGATATCGAGGCCTCGAACCGGCTGGCCCGCTGCGAATCGGTCACCGAGGCGATGGACGTGATGAGCGACTTCTACCAGGGCGCGCTGCACGACTACGCCGATGAGAGCAGCGCGCTGGTCCGGCTCGGCAGCGACATGAGCGCCGAGAACACCGAGGAGGCCATCGCCGAGGCGGCGCGGCTGAACGAGCGCAAGACCGACTGAAGCGCGGGCCGCGGCCTCGCACGACACCTCATTCGAGCGCCGACAACACGTCCGGCAGCGCCGCGTCGACCAGCACCGAGAGGGCGACCGGCCGTCGCCGGTCGCCGCCCTTGGCCGAGACGACGGCGACGATCCGGGCATCCGCGCCCTCGCCCTGGAACAGCGGCGAGCCCGAGGCGCCGAAGGTCACGTCGCAGCCGAGCGCCATCACCGGTCCCTCGAAGTCGATGATGTCGCAGCCCTGCTGCCGGGTGAGCGCATGGGGCCTGTCCTGGCGGTAGCTGATGAGCGTCAGCGGCGTGCCCTCGGCCGGGGCGGAGGCGACCTCGAAGGGCGGCGCGTCGTCACGCGAAATCGGCTCGGAGAGGCGGATCAGCGCCAGGTCCGTGGCGATCTGCTCGGTGTCGGGTCGCTCGTTCAGGCGGTAGCCCGGGTGCACGGCGATGGCCTCGGCGCCCCGCGCGGCGACCTTCTGGCCGAGGCGCCATCCGGCAACGAAATGCACCGCGCCGGGCGCGAAAGGCTGGCCCGTCAGCGGGTTCATGACGCAGTGCGCCGCGGTCAGCACAAGGTCGTCGGCGATCAGCGTGCCGGTGCACATCGAGCGCGCCGTCATGGTGGTGACGTTGACCCGGCCGACCCCGCGCCAGGGGATGTGCTCCGCGGCGTTGAGCATCCGCCGGCGGTCGAGTTCGAGCGCGACGGCGGGGAAGACCGCGACCGCGGCGAGTCCGAGCAGGGCGAGGAGCGTGGCGAGCCGTGTCATCGGCGGCAGGATAGCGGGCCGGGCGGGCGCGGGCGAGGCTCTATTCGGCGGTGGCCGGCGCCTCGCCGAGCGCCGCGGGACGCGGCCCGCCGGTGGCCCAGTCGAGGAGCTCGGCGGTGTGGACGACCGGCACGGGCGTCGCGGCGCCGATCTGCATCATGCAGCCGATGTTGCCGGCTGCGACGACCTCCGGCCGCGTCGCCTCGATGTTGCCGACCTTGCGCTTCTTGAGCTCGGCGGCGATCTGCGGCTGGAGCAGGTTGTAGGTGCCGGCCGAGCCGCAGCACAGATGATCCTCGCGCGGCTCGACCACCGTGAACCCGCAGTCCTTCAGCAGCGCCTTCGGCGCCTCGGTCACCTTCTGGCCGTGCTGCAGCGAGCAGGCGCTGTGATAGGCGACGCGCAGCCCCGGCGCGGACGTCTCGCCGAGGCCGATCTCGGCCATGAGCTCCGAGATGTCCCGCGTGATCGCCGAGACGCGCTCGGCGTCCGCCTTCATCTCCGGGTCGAGGCGGAACATGTGGCCGTAGTCCTTGACGGTGGTGCCGCAGCCCGAGGTGTTGATGACAACCGCGTCGAGCCCCTCGCCGTCGATCTCGCTTACCCAGGCGCGGATGTTGGCGGCGGCCGAGGCGTGGGCGAGGTGCGTCTTGCCCATGTGGTGCGTCAGCGCCCCGCAGCAGCCCGCGCCCTTCGCCACCACCACCTCGCAGCCGTGCCGCGTCAGCAGCCGGATGGTGGCGGCGTTGATGTCCTCGTTGAGCACCTGCTGGGCGCAGCCCGTCATCAGCGCGACGCGGCGCTTCCGCTCCCCTTGCGCGGGATGCACGCCTGGCCGGTCCTCGGAGGCAAGGGGCGCGAGGCGCGCTGGCGCGAAGTCGAGCATGGCGGAGAGCCGCCCCGGCATCAGCCCGCGGATGGGCCGGGCCAGCCGCGCGCCCATGAGCGCGAGGCGGAAGCGCCCCGGATAGGGCAGCACGCGCGCCAGGAGCCAGCGGAGCGCGCGGTCGGGCAGCGGCCTCGTGTAGGTGCGCTCGATATGCTCGCGGGCGTGGTCGACGAGGTGCATGTAGTGAACGCCCGAGGGACACGTCGTCATGCAGGCGAGGCAGGAGAGGCAGCGGTCGATGTGCTTGACGGTCTTCTCGTCCGCCGGGCGCTCCTTCTCCAGCATGTCCTTCATCAGGTAGATGCGCCCGCGCGGCGAATCGAGCTCGTCGCCCAGCACCACATAAGAAGGGCAGGTGGCGGTGCAGAAGCCGCAATGCACGCAGGAGCGGATGACCTCGTTCGCGCGGGCGAGCTTCGGGTCCTTGAGCTGCTCCTCGGTGAAGTTGGTCTGCATCGACGCTCAGGCCCTCATGCGGCCGGGGTTGAGGATGCCCGCCGGGTCGAACTGCGCGCGCAGCCCGGCGGAGATGCGGGCG
>JBEPXW010000453.1:0-2517 GCA_041641715.1 Pseudomonadota bacterium | reverse complement strand
GTCGTCGTCGAAGGGATCGAACCAGGTGAACTTCGGGACGTGGTCCGGGATCGCTTCGCGCTGGACGACGCGGCTCCAGTACTTGTGCTCGCATTTGAGCAGGCTCTCGAGCGAGGTCGAGCGCGTGCCGAACTTCTCGCAGAGGATCGGCAGCATGGTCGAGACGGGGAAGTCCATGTAGCCGACGATCGCGTCGATATTGCCGTCGAAGCGATTGAGCGTCTCCTCGGAGTCCTTGAGCATCGCCGGGATGTCGAATTCCTCTGTCTCGTAGACGAGAGCCGGCTCGACGATTCCGTGGAAGTCGATCCGGTCGGCGCCGCGCAGCGTCTTGAGGCGTTGCCGGTTGGTCTCGTTCAGCCCGACGACGAACACGTTCTTGTTCACGGCCTTATCCTCTTTTCTTCTTCCTGTCGGGACGTGGCTTGAGCCTGCGGTTTCCGAGTCTTCTCTCCGGATGCGGCAGCCCGGGTCCGGACGCCGGCGACAGATCAGCGCCCGGGCACGTCTGCGGCGACCGGCGCCGGGGTGCGGAAGCTGCGCCCTTTGAGACGCTGGATGACGCCCTGGATATCGTCGACGAGAAGCACGAGCAGGTCGCCCTCCGAGGCCTCGTCCATGGCCCGCTCGACCGCCTCGTGCTCGGCCTTCTGGACCTCGATCCGGCAATCGGCGCCGGCCGACTCCGCGCCGCGGCGCAGAAGCTCGACGGCCTCGCCGGGCTCGCGCCCGCGCGGGTCGGTCTCGTAGATGATGAGCAGGTCATGCATCCGGGCGAGCTGTGCGCCCAGCGCCATCAGGTCTTCGTCGCGCCGGTTGCCGGGCGCGCTGGCGGCACTGATGCGCCGCTTCGCGGTCAGGCCCCCGACCAGGTGCTCCAGCGCCTCGAGCGCCGGCACGTTGTGGCCATAGTCGATCAGGCAGCGCACGCCGTCCGCCTCGATCAGGTTGGTCCGGCCCGGCAGCTGCCCCGGCGTCGGGTGGAAGGTCTGGAGGCCGAAGTGGATGTCGCCGAGGTTCAGCCCGAGCGCGTAGGCCGCCCCCGCCGCCGCCATGGCGTTCTGAACGTTGAAGGGGGCGTGGCCCTCGAAGGCGATGGGCACATCGTTGACCTCGATCACCTCGGCCTCGACCTGGCCCTGCCACATGATGATGCGGCCATTCTTCACGGTGAAGACGATGCCGTGCGCCTCGGCATGGCGGCGCATCGCCTCGTTGTCCGGGTCCATCGTGAAGTAGATGATCTTGCCGCGCGACCAGTAGGTGCCCTGATCCATCACCCGCGGATCGTCGGCGTTGAGCACGCAGTAGCCGTCCGGCTTTACCGCGTCCACCACGACGGTCTTGCAGCGGGCGAGCTCGTCGAGCGTGTGGATGTCGCGCTCGCCGAGGTGATCGCTGGCGATGTTGAGCAGCACGCCCACGTCGCAGGCGTCGAAGCCCAGTCCGCGCCGCATGATGCCGCCGCGCGCGACCTCGAGCACGGCGTGCTCCACCGTCGGCTCCTTCAGCACGGTCTGGGCGGCCATCGGGCCAGAGTAATCGCCGCGCATGATGACGTGGTTGTCGATCTCGATGGTGCCCGTGCAGGCAAGCCCCACCCGGCGCCCGGCCTGGCGCAGCAGATGCGCGATCAGCCGCGTCGTGGTGGTCTTGCCGTTGGTCCCCGTGATCGCGGTGATGGGCACCCGCGCGTCGTCCTCGGGATCGGGGAACAGCATGTCGACGACGTGCCCGCCGACGTCGCGGCCGGGCCCGTGCGTCGGCGAGATGTGCATGCGGAAGCCCGGCCCCGCATTGACCTCGACGACGCCCGCCGACTGCTGGTCGAGCGGCCGGGTCAGGTCCTCCGCCAGGAGGTCGATGCCGATGATGTCGAGCCCGATCAGCCGCCCGATCCGCTCGGCGGCGTAGCGCACCTCCGGGTGGACGTCGTCGGTGATGTCGGTCGCCGTGCCGCCAGTCGAGATGTTGGCCGTGGACTTCAGCCAGACGACCTCCCCCTCGGGGATCACGTCGGCGAAGGTGAGCCCCGCCTGCGCCACCAGCCGCTCGGTCTGCTGGTCGACGACGATCTGGGTCAGCAGGTTCTCGTGGCCGACGCCGCGGCGCGGGTCCCTGTTCTCCTTGTCGATAAGCTGCTGAAGGGTGGACCCGCCGTCGCCGACGACATGCGCCGGCCGCCGGCGCGCCGCGGCCACGAGCTTGCCGTCGATCACCAGCAGGCGGTGGTCCTCACCCTTGATGTAGGTCTCGACGACCACGGTCTCGTAGCGGTGGAGGGCCGCGTCGTAGCCCTCGCGCAGCTCGTCCTCGTTGGTGATGTTGGTGGTGACGCCGCGACCGTGATTGCCGACCAGCGGCTTGGTCACGACCGGGTAGCCGAGCGCCTCGGCCGCCGCCAGCGCGTCCTCCCAGGAATAGCAGATTCGGCCCCAGGGGACCGGGATCCCGGCATCGCCGAGCACCTGCTTGGTCCAGTCCTTGTCGTCCGCGATGCCGTAGATCGGAAGAGCA
>JBEPXW010000452.1:0-2520 GCA_041641715.1 Pseudomonadota bacterium | reverse complement strand
TGCCCGTCGCCCGGATCACCCCGTCGGCATAACCGGCCGGGATGGTGGCGATGCGCGTGGCGCGCGAGGCCCGCCACTCGGCGCCGTAGCCGACGGCAGCGCCCTCCGGGACGTCGCGGACCTGGAGAATCGGCAGGAAGAGGCTGACGGCGGGCTGCGCCTCGGCGAAGGGGAGGCCGCCATAGAGGCCGACGCCGGCGCGGGCGAGGTCGAAATGCGAGTCGGGCCCGAGCAGGATGCCCCCCGTGTTGGCGAGCGAGCGGGGGCGGTCGAGCCCCTCCGTCAGGCCGGCGAAGGCGGCGCGCTGCTCGGCGTTGAGGGCATGCTCGGGCTCGTCGGCGCAGGCGTAGTGGCTCATGACGAGGCGGACGGCCTCGGGCAGCGGGCCGAGACCGCGGAACGAGTCCGGGGTCATGCCGAGGCGGTTCATGCCGGTGTCGACATGGACGGCGCAGGGCTCGCCCGGATGGTCGCGGAACCAGGCCTCGGCCTGGGTCCGGGTGCTGAGCACGGGGCGGAGCTCGTGGGTGCGGTAGAGGACCGGGGGCAGGGCCTCCCACCCCTCGGGGGTCTCGCCCGGGTAGCCGTCGAGGACGTAGATCGCGGGCTCGCGGCCCACCGACTCGCGCAGCGTGGCGCCCTCGGCGGGGAGCGCGACGAAGAAGGTGCGCACGCCGGCGCGGGCGAGCACCGGGCCGACGTAAGCGGCGCCGCAGCCATAGGCGTCGGCCTTGACGACGGCCGCCGTCTCCACCTCGGGCGCGGAGCGCGCGTTCAGGGCGCGCCAGTTCGCGACGATGGCGTCAAGATCGATGAGAAGGTCGCCGGTGAGGGTCACGGGGCTCGTCAGTTGAAATTCGGGTCGTAGGCGGCGGGCTGGCGCACCGGGTCGGAGAAGCGCGTATACTTGCCCTCGAAGTGCAGGTCCACCGTGCCGATGGGGCCGTGGCGCTGCTTGCCTATGATGACCTCGGCGCGGGCGTGCAGGCGCTCGGCCTTCTGCTGCCACTCGGCGAACTTGTCGTTGTCCTCCGAGGGCTTGGTGCGCTCGTGGTAGTATTCCTCGCGGAACACGAACATGACCACGTCGGCATCCTGCTCGATCGAGCCCGATTCGCGCAAATCGGCGAGCTGGGGGCGCTTGTCCTCGCGGTCCTCCACCTTGCGGGAGAGCTGGGAGAGGGCGAGGACGGGAATGTCGAGCTCCTTGGCGATGGCCTTCAGACCTTGCGTGATCTCCGAGACCTCCTGCACGCGGCCGTCCTGCACGCGGCCCGAGGAGGGGCGGACGAGCTGGAGGTAGTCCACCACGAGGAGATCGAGGCCGTGCTGGCGCTTGAGCCGCCGGGCGCGGGCGGCGAGCGAGTGGATCGGCAGCGCGGCGGTGTCGTCGATGTAGAGGGGTATGCGCTCGAGCTCGGCGGCGACCTCGAGGAAGCGGCGGAACTCGTCCTCCTCGAGCCGGCCGGAGAGGAGCTCGTGGCTCTTGATCTGGGCCTCGGCGGCGAGGATGCGGTTGGCGAGCTGCTCCGACGACATCTCGAGCGAGAAAAAGCCGACGACGCCCCCCTCTATGGCGCCCTCGGTGCCGTCGGGGCGGGTGCCCTTCTTGTATTTCCTTGCGACGTTGAAGGCGATGTTGGTGGCGAGCGCCGTCTTGCCCATGGACGGGCGGCCGGCGAGGATGACGAGGTCGGAATCGCGGAAGCCGCCGAGCTTGTAGTCCATCTCGTGCAGCCCGGAGGAGATTCCCGCGAGCCCCCCGCCGCGCTGGAAGGCGGCGTTCACCATGTTCGCGGCCATGGTGGCGGCCTGGGCGAAGTTGACGAACCCGCCCTCCAGCTTTCCCCGTTCGGCGAGGGAGTATAGGGCCTGTTCGGCCTCTGTTATCTGCTCGGTCGGCTCCTGCTCTGAATCGAAGGTGGCGGCGCGGGTGACGATCTCCTCGCCGATCTGGACGAGGTCGCGGCGGAGCGCGAGGTCGCGGATCGTCTCGGCGTAGTCCTTGGCGGCGGCGACCGAGATGGTCGAGGCCGCGAGGCGGGCGAGGTATTCTGTGCCGCCGAGCTCGGCGAGACCGGCGTCGTCGGCGAGGAAGGGCTTCAGCGTGACCGGCGAGGCGAGCGCGTTCTTCTGGATGCGCCGGGCGGCGAGCTCGAAGATGCGCCCGTGCACCGGCTCGTAGAAGTGGTGCGGCTTGATGATCGGGTCGATGCGGTCGAAGATCTCGTTGTTGAGAAGGAGCGCGCCCAGGAGCGCCTGCTCGGCCTCGATATTGCTGGGCGCGAGGTGCTTGCCCTCGATCTTGCTGCCGTCTGCCATGAATCACCCCTCGGTCCCGGGAACCGATGCATGATAGCGGGGCGGCGCGGAATAGAACAGAGGGGGAACGGGCGATCTTAGCTGGGGACAGGATTTGGCGGCGTGGGGATAACTTCGGGAAAAGCCGGGGCAAGGGGCTTGAAAGATGCGCCTTCTGCGGCGGCGGGGCGCGGATCGAATAAGTTGGGGATCGATCCG
>JBEPXW010000451.1:0-2526 GCA_041641715.1 Pseudomonadota bacterium | reverse complement strand
TGCCGCTCGGCGGCGGCCGCGACGGCGGGCTCGGAGAAGAGCGCCGGGCCCCGCGCCAGCGGGCAGTACGAGACGACCGCGAGCCCGTAGCGCCGGCAGGCGGCCAGGACCCGGTCCTGGTTCAGGTAGGGGTGATACTCCACCTGGTTGCAGGCGAGCGGGGCGGGCGAGAGGCGCACCGCCTCCTCGACCAGCGCCACCGTGAAGTTCGAGACGCCGATGTGGCGGGCGAGGCCGCGCTCGCGGACCTCGTTCAGCGCGCGGATCGACTCGGCGAGCGGCACCGTCGTCGACGGCCAGTGGATCAGGGCGAGGTCCACCGCATCGACGCCGAGGCGGCGCAGGCTCGCCTCGACCGAGCGCTGCAGCGCGCCCTCGGCGATGTCCGTGTACCAGACCTTGGTCGTCAGGAAGATCTCGTCGCGCGCCACGCCGCTCGCGCGGAGGCCCTCGCCCACCGCCGCCTCGTTCTCGTACATGGCCGCCGTGTCGATGTGGCGGTAGCCGGCCTGGATCGCCCCGGCCACCAGCCGGGTCGCCGTCTCGCCCTGGAGCGTGAAGGTCCCGAGCCCGATGGCGGGGATCCGCGCGCCGTTCGCCTCAATCCGATGCATCGCTCCGGGTCCTCCCTCGTCCGTTTCGTGCTGCCCGCGCGCCCGCGCTCTCGCGGCCGGTGGCGCGACGGGATGGATGCGGCCATTTTGCCGACCGGCGGTGGCGGCTTGCAACCCCGTGGCCCCCGAATGCCCGCGGAGCGGAAAAATCACCTCTGGGTCGGCGCCGGAAAGCGCGCTAGCCTGACGCCAGCCGGCCCGGTTCGGAGCCAGAGGGAGGACATCGATGCTGTTACCAGAGGGACGCGTGGTGATGATCTCGGGGGCGAACCGGGGCATCGGCCTCGCCACCGCGAGGCTGCTGGCCGAGCAGGGCTATTCGCTGAGCCTGGGCGCACGCGACGCGGCGGCGCTGGAGACGGCCACCTCCGGTCTCCCCGGGGAACGGGTGCTGCGCTGCGCCTGGGACGCCACGGACCGCGCCGCCTCGGCGGCCTGGGCCGCGCGCACGCGCGAGCATTTCGGGCGGATCGACGCGGTGATCGCCAATGCCGGGCTCTCGCTGCCCGCGCGCCTCGAGGACGAGGACGAGGCGCCCTATGACCGGATGTGGGAGGTGAACTTCAAGGGCCCCCTGCGCCTTGTCCGGGCGGCGATGCCGGCGCTCAGGGAGGCGGGGACGGGGCGCGCGATCGTGCTCGCGTCGCTCTCGGGCAAGCGCGTGCTCTCCGAGAGCCTCGGCTACCCGGCGAGCAAGTTCGCCGCGGTGGCGCTCGTGCACGCGGTGCGCCGCGCCGGCTGGGACGACGGCGTGCGCGCGACGGCCGTGTGCCCCGGCATGGTCGATACCGACATGGTCGCCCATCACGAGACACCGGCGGGCGCGTTCAAGATCGAGCCCGAGACGATCGCCGCCTCGATGGCCTATCTTCTCAGCCTGCCGAACAGCGCGGTCGTCGCCGAGCTCCTGATCAACAGCCGGCTGGAGGCGTCGATCTGAGGCCGGACTGGCCGGGAGCGCGCCTGCACACGGTGTGCATCGGCTCAAAGCACTGTTATTGGCGGGTTTTTGGTTGACGCGTGTGCGCGCGCCGGATCGCCGGCGCGTTGCGAGCCGAACGGACCGCGGCGCGCCACGGCGACGCATCGAAGGTGGAAAATGGAGCGGGCGATGGGATTCGAACCCACGACCCCAACCTTGGCAAGGTTGTGCTCTACCCCTGAGCTACACCCGCGTCCGTGGACGCCGCTTATTCCAGATTTGCCTCGCGTGCGCAAGGCGGAAGCGGCGGCATCCGGCTGGTCGGAGTGAGTGGATTCGAACCACCGGCCCCCGCCTCCCGAAGACGGTGCTCTACCAGGCTGAGCTACACTCCGAGACCAGCGAGCGGCTATATATCGCCGGGCCCCGCGCTCCGCAACCCGTGAATCGCCGCCTCGCCCCGCCGCGAGAGGGCTTGCCGCTGCACGGCGCCGGGACTAGGTTCCGCCCGCGAATGGGGCGTGGCCAAGTGGTAAGGCATCGGGTTTTGGTCCCGTGATCCCAGGTTCGAATCCTGGCGCCCCAGCCAGCCTCCCGCACCGCCCGCTCAGACGACCTCCGCGCCGAACTGCGAGGCGGAGTCGAGCAGCATCTCCCAGAGCGAGAGGCCGAAGCTCCGCGGCGCGAGGATGTCGAAGCCGGCGTTCCGAGCCAGCACCGTCACGCCGACGTGGTGCATCGCCGTGCCGGCGACCGTGCCCTCGGGCAACCGCGCCGGGCGGAGGTCGAGGGGCACCATCCGGGCCATCAGGTCCCGCGCCCGCGGGCCGGCGACGTGAATCACCGTGCGCGCGTGGCCGAGTTCCAGCACCGTGCCGTCCGCGGGGTCGATCCCCGGCTCCGCCACCTCCGACTCGCTCACGAGCAGCCATTTCAGCGGCTCGACCCGCAGCAGCGCGGCCTTCGCGCCGGTCACCGAGGCGCACGGCC
>JBEPXW010000450.1:0-2528 GCA_041641715.1 Pseudomonadota bacterium | reverse complement strand
CGACGGCGCAGCCCGACCGATCCCCATGACGACGCTGCTCATGAACCTGCGCCACGTGCCCGACGACGAGGCCGACGAGGTGCGCGCGCTGCTCGCCGAGCACGGCATCGGCTTCTACGAGACCCCGCCCAGCCGCTGGGGCATCAGCATGGGCGGCATCTGGCTGCGCGACGACACCGAGGCCGCGCGGGCCCGGCACCTGCTGGCCGAGTATCAGGCCGAGCGCGCCCGGCGCATGCGCGCGGCCTACGAGGAGCGCCGCCGCCAGGGCACCGCCGAGACGCTGGCCGACAGCGTTCGGCGCCAGCCCCTGCGCGTGCTGGCCTACGCCGCGATCGTCGGCCTGATCCTGTACCTGCTGATCACGCCGTTCTTCGGGCTGGCCGGCTAGCAGCGCGCCGGCACCGGATCATCGCGCCCCGGTCCTCGTCCTGTTCACGGGCGCCAGCGCCCGCAGGCGCCCGGGAACGCGTGCCTGCACCGCCGCCTCGATGGCGCGTTCGTGGCGCTGGAACTGGATGCCGAGCCAGATGATGCCGATGCCCGCGAGCGTGAGCGCGAACGGGAACAGCAGCGAATCGGCGAACACCCGGTGGGCGAGGTGGCCGATGTAGCCGAACACCCCGAGGGCGCCGAACACGATGAACACCCGTCGTTGCAGCAGCAGCGACACGGCCATCAGGCCGACGTTGATCAGGAAGTAGAGGAACTTGCTCAGCTCGCTGTCGCTGTCCATGAGCGAAAGGCCGCCCCAGAAGGCGAGCAGGCCG
Source organism: Pseudomonadota bacterium (assembly GCA_041641715.1). GTDB lineage: Bacteria > Pseudomonadota > Alphaproteobacteria > Rhodobacterales > Rhodobacteraceae > Thermohalobaculum. Next base: position 1,758 of record JBEPXW010000450.1, on the reverse strand, counting down.
AACAGGTAGAGCCAGAACGCGAAATCCTCCTGCGTGCGGCGGTCGATGAGGTAGGCCAGCAGCAGCACGGCCAGGCCGAACCACAGCGATACCCAGAGTCGCTCGTCCCAGGAGAGCTCCAGTTGCCCGAACAGCAGCGGCGCGAGATCCATCGACATGTACCACAGGGCGAACGCGACGGGCGCGGTGAGGAAGGGGAAGCGCACGTAGCGCAGCGCGACCAGGCCCGCGACGATGGTGCCGGCCTCCATGAGGATCCAGCTCCCCTTCACCCAGACGTGGAATCCCTCGTAGGCGCCGGGATCGCCCTGTGGCCAGAGGCCGGTCACGCGCTCGAGGCCGTAGATCGCCAGCGGCGTCATGCAGACGGCCATGGTGTACAGCAGCCCGCCGGGCACCCGCAGCCCCTGGCGCTGCCACAGGGTCCTGCCCGCGAGCACGAAGCAGAGGGCGTAGACCACGGCGATGACGAGGATGCCGCCGCCGCCGAGCGACTCCCACGCCTCCGTCATGAACCAGCCCATTGCCGCGATCACCAGCAACGCGCCGAAGTAATACGCGACGTGCGGCGCGTCGAAGCGGGGACGGCCCCTCTGCCGCAGCGCCAGCGCCTCCCAGAGGCGACCTGCCTGCGCCTCGGACAGGATGCCGTCGTCGACCGCCTGCTCCAGGTCTTCCCGTGTCAGTCTCATGTCTCGATGACCTCGCCGCCCCGAGCCGGGCGGGTCACGGTGCGGTTTCCGCGGACACGGCGGCGGCGCCGGATCGCGCCATCAGCACCACGCCCGCGATGCCCGCGACCACGAGCCCGAGATCCTGGTGCACGCCGAGCAGGAACGCGGCCTGGCCGCCGATCAGGCACCACGCGAGCGGGACGACGAATACGCCGCGCGGATACGGGGCCACGAGGAACGCGAGCAGCCCGATGGTGAATATCGTGCTCGGGCACGGCAGGCCGAACGTGGGCACGGACGGATAGTGATGGCCCGCGATCCACGACCACGCCGGATACACGACCAGCGCGAACACGATCAGGGCGATACCGACGAGCGCGCGCAGATCGCCGCGCCAGGCGAAACGGAGCCGGCGACGGACGATGCCGTGCCACGCGAACGTGGCCGCGCCCGCCAGCGAGAGCGCGGCGAAGCCCCACGCCAGCGGATTGATGCGCGTGAAGAATGCGAGGTGATAGGCCGTCGCCAGCCATGTCCAGAGGACGGCGAGGATGGCCGCGATGGCGACGCCCGACGCGCGTCCGGGCCGCAACACGAGCGCGATCGCCGCCAGCGCCAGTGCCACCAGCACCACCGGCGCCGGCCACAGCGCCTCGTTGTACGCGCGAAAGACGCCGAAGAATTCCTCGATGCTGAACGGTAGCGACATGGCCCGCCCTGCTGCCGGCGCGCGCCCGGCTCAGTCCGGTTCCCGCGGCGCGATCGCGTCGGCCTCGATCTCGACGAGCCACTCGGGATCGAGGAACCGGCTCACCTCGACCACGGTGCTCGCCGGGCGGATCTCGCCGAAGAACGCCCCGTGCACGGGCCCGACGCGCGCCCAGTCCTCGGCCCGGGTGAGGTAGATGCGCGTGCGGATCACGTGCTCCAGGCCGCAGTCGAGCGCGTGCAGGGCGTCGCGGATGATCTCGAGGCAGCGGCGTGTCTGCGCGGCCGCGTCGCCCGGCGCCGCGGTGGCGCCCTCGGCCGTCAGGGGCGCCGTGCCGGCGATCGCGACGACGGGCACGCCGCTGAACGTGAACGC
>JBEPXW010000449.1:0-2504 GCA_041641715.1 Pseudomonadota bacterium | reverse complement strand
CGTGCTGCTGGTGGAGAAATGGCTGGCCGCCTGGCTCACCCGGCCGGCCTCGGTGCCGACCTTCGACGAGATCCCCGAGACCCACTCGCATGTCGTGATCGCGGGTCTCGGCCGCTTCGGCCAGATCATCGCACGCGTGCTCGCCGCGCGCGGCATTCCGTTCACCGCCCTCGACGGCGACCCGAGCCAGATCGAGGTTATCCGCCGCTTCGGCGGCCGGGTCTATTTCGGCGACGCCACGCGGCCGGAGATCCTCGAGGCGGCGCAGGTTGAGAAGGCGCGCGCCGTGGTCGTGTGCATCTCGCGGGTCGAGGAGTCGCTGAAGACGGTGGAGCTGGTGCGCCGGCGCTACCCGCACGTGCCGGTCTATGCCCGCGCGCGAGACCGCGCGCACGCGCACCGGCTGATGGATCTCGGCGTCGAACGGATCATCCGCGAGACCTTCCTCTCGGCCCTCGAGCTCTCGCGCCAGGTGCTGGAGGACGTCGGCCTCGGCCGCCGCGAGGCCGCGCAGACCGTCCAGATGTTCGCGGAGCGCGACGAGAAGCGCCTCGAGGCCGACCACGCCCACGCGGCGGACCCGGCGAAGCTGGCGGAGAGCGAGAAGCGCCACGCGCAGGAGCTGGCCGAGCTCTTCGAGGCGGACGTGGAAAAGCGCGACTGATCGCCGTCGCGCTCCGGCTCGCGCCGGTTACTGCTGGCTGGTGCAGTCGACGTCCTCGCCCCGGGCGCCGCGCTGGCCCTCCTCCCAGCAGCCGCGGAAGACCGAGCCGCTGGCGTAGATCATCTCGCCGTAGCCGTGCTGGCGGCCCTCGACGAAGCGGCCCTTGTAGACGTCGCCGTTCGGATAGGTGGCGGTGCCCTCGCCGTGGATCTCGCCGTCCTTCCAGCCGCCCTCGTAGGTGAAGCCGTCCGCGAGCGTGAGCGTGCCCTGGCCGTGGCGCTTGTCATCGAGCATGTCGCCGACATAGACCGCGCCGTCGGGATACTCCACCCGGCCCTCGCCGATGCGCACGCCCTCGACCCAGTCGCCCTCGTAGACGGTGCCGTCCTTGTAGACGATCCTGCCCTGGCCGTGATGGCGCGCGGCCAGGAACTCGCCCTCGTAGACGGAGCCGTTGGCGTATTGGGCGATGCCGGTGCCGGTGATCTCGCCCTCGATCCAGTCGCCCTCGTAGGAGGAGCCGTCGGCGTAGACGATGCGGCCCTCGCCGTGCGGCTTCCCGTTCTTGAACGCGCCGGTGTAGACCGAGCCGTTGGCGTAGGTGGCCTTGCCCTCGCCCTCGATCCGGCCCTCGACCCACTGGCCCTCGTAGCGGTAGCCGCCGGCGCCGACGAAGGTGCCCTCGCCGTGGCGCTCGCCGGTGACGAACTCGCCCTCGTAGACGTCGCCGTTGGCGTAGGTGGCCTTGCCGTGCCCGTGGCGCTTGCCGTCGAGGAACTGGCCCTTGTAGCGGTCGCCGTTGGGGTAGACCGCCTCGCCCGCCCCGGTGATCTGGCCGTCGGTCCACTGGCCCTCGTAGGTGAAGCCGTCCCTCAGCGTGATCCTGCCGTGGCCGTGGCGCAGGCCGTCGACGAAGGTGCCCTCGTAGACGCTGCCGTCCGGGTAGGTGACCTTGCCCTGGCCGCTCTGGCGGCCCTCGACCCACTCGCCCTCGTAGCGGTAGCCGTTCTCCCGGATCATCACGCCGTGGCCGTGGTGGGCGGATTCGTTGAACTCGCCCTCGTAGCGCATGCCGTTCGGGTAGACCGCGACGCCCTTGCCGTCGATGACGCCGTTCTCCCACTCGCCCTCGTACCAGCCGCCGTTGGCGTAGGTGATCTTGCCCCGGCCGTGCGGCACGCCGTCCTTGAACTCGCCCTCGTAGACGGAGCCGTTCGGGAACCTGGCGGTGCCCTTGCCCTGGATGCTGCCGTCGACCCACTCGCCGGAGTACTCGTAGCCGTCCGGCGCCTTGTAGGTGCCCTGGCCGTGCTGCTGGCCGTCGCGGAACTCGCCCGAGTAGACGGCGCCGGAGTCATACTCCTTGGTCGCCACCGCGCCGGCCTGCGCGTGCGCCGGGGCGGCGGCGCCGAGCGCCACGATCATTGCGAGAACGACAACCCGCATCCGTCCGTTCTTCCCCCGTCGTCTACTGCGCGCCCTGCCTGCCTTTATTGGCCGCGGCGCGCCGATTTCGAAAGCGTTCGATCCCCGGGCGGACGCAGTCTATGTTCGTTGTCTGTTTATGACAACGCCCCTGTTCCGCCCGGGGTGCGGCGCGTGGCCGCTTGGCCACTTGCCCTCGACAGTCCGGCGGGGCTAATCGGGGACGCGCCCCCGCCCAGGAGCCGCCGATGCCTGCGACGCCGTCGTCCGACCGTCTCCGCATAACGCTGGTGCAGGCCAATCCCGTCGCGGGAGACGTCGCCGGCAACGCGGCGCGCGCGCACGCGGCGCTGGCCGAGGGCGCGAAGGCCGGCGCCGACCTGGTTGTGCTGCCGGAGATGTTCCTCTCGGGCTA
>JBEPXW010000448.1:0-2534 GCA_041641715.1 Pseudomonadota bacterium | reverse complement strand
CCTCCGCTGCCTCCGCGCCGTCGATCACGAGGCGGGTCGAAACGCCGCGCCGGAGCTCGGCACGCCAGGAGCCGAACACCGCGCGCCGGATCGTCGACGCCACGGTGGCCGCGACCTGGCGCGGGCCGATGCCGGCGATCTCCTCGCGCGCGATCCGCGTGCCGGTGGCATAGGCGCCCCAGCCCAGGATGAAGCCGCGCATCGCGGGCCGGTCCCCCGGATACTCGACGCGCAGGACCGGCCGCCGGCGGACCGGCAGCGCCTTGCCGGCGGCGCGGCGGCGCAGGATCTCCGCCACCGCGTCCCACTCGCCGAGGGCGCCGACCTCGCGCGCGATCAGGTTGGTGTTGCCGCGCGGGATGATGCCGACCTGGGGCAGGGCGTCGCCCCAGATCTCGGGCAGCCGGCTGAGCACCTCGCGCACGGTGCCGTCGCCGCCGTCGATCAGCACGATCTCGGCGCCGCCCTCGCGCGCCTCGGTCAGGCTGCGCGAGAGCTCCTCCAGCGAGCGCGAGTCGATCACCCGCACGGCCGAGGGGAAGGCCGCGCGCAGCCCGCGCGGCCCGGCACGGTTCCCCGTGCTGTTCGGGTTGCGGATGAGGGCGACATCGCTCATGGCCGGCCCCTCAAGCCTCGGCCAGCCAGGAGCTGAGCGGCCCGGCGCGGCGCGCGGCGAAGGCCTGCACGATCCGGGCGAGATGGACCAGCAAGCAGAGCACGGTCCAGACCGCGACCGCGATCAACCCCTCGCGCGGCGCGCCGAGGATGGTGGCCACCGTCAGGATCAGCAGGTTCGGGTTGCGCCGCGCCGTGATCTGCCGGAACAGGCTGTCGAAGGGCCGCCAGATGTGGATCTGCATGCCGAAGACGCGCAGGAAGACGCCCTCCTCGATCCGTTGCAGGATGTAGCCGCCGACGATGACGGCGACCGTCAGCCCGCCGGCATCGAGCGGCATGCCCTGGGCCGCGCACCCCACCGCCCAGGCCCAGTACCAGAAGGGCGGGTGGATCAGGTCGATGCCGTGGTCGAAGATGTTGCCGAAGGGCGAGGAGCGCAGCGTCACCCGCGCCAGCTTGCCGTCGATGGTGTCGAGCAGCGTCATCGCCCAGGCGACGATGAGCCCGAGCGCGAACTGCCCCTCCCAGAAGAGCCAGAAGGCGAGTCCGACCAGCACGGCGCTCGCCAGCGTCACCTGGTTCGGCGTCAGCCCGCGCTTGGCGCACCATTTCGTCGCCGCGAAGGCCAGCGGCGGCCAGACATGCTTGGTGACGAGGTCGGTGACGCCCTTGTAGCTGTCCTTGAAGAGCGCCTTCTCGACCGTGCGCCTGTCGGTCGCCGGGATCAGCAGGGGCTTGAGCCGCTTGCGCAGGCGGATGTTGTGCTGGCCGGCGAGCGTGCCCGCGTCAACGATGGCCGCCTCCTCCGGCACCTCGGCGCTCGGGGTTTTCGCATCGAGGAGCGGCAGCGCCCAGCCGCGGCTCGACGCGTCCACCCGCGCGGCCAGCGCGCGGCCCTCGGCGTCCACGAGCACCGTGCCGGGCTCGGAGTCCGCCAGCGCGTTGAACACGGTGGCACCGTAGACGTGGTCGCCGCGAAGGATCAGGTCGGCCTCGTCGGCGGTCCCCGCCATGGCAATGCCGCGCCGCGCGCTCAGGCGCGCGAGCCGCTCGGCCGGCGTCATGCCGAACGCCGACGGCCCGGCTGCCCGGACGACGAAAGCCTTTCCTGCCGTCATGTCGCTGCCTTCATTTTTTGTCTCTGTATTGGTAACCCTTGCGGCTACCTTTGAGAAGCGCCGGGCATAATCCCGGCGATGCCTGCGCGAGCCCCCGCTTGATCATCGCCCACCTGACCGACCCGCACCTTCCCCTCGCCCGCCCGTCGCCGACGGAGGCGCTGGGCAAGCGCGGCCTCGCCTGGGCCAACTGGCGCCTGCGCCGCCACCGCCTCCACCGGGCCGAGATCGCGGCAGCCGTGGTCGCGGACCTGAAGGCGCAAGAGCCCGACTTCATTGCCATGACGGGCGATCTTGTCAACTTCTCGCTGGAGGGGGAATTTGCCGCAGGCGCGGAATGGCTCGCCGATCTCGGACCTCCGGGGCGGGTCGGCGTGATCCCCGGCAATCACGAGGGCCTCGCGCGCGGCTTCGGCGCGCGGCTCGAGCGGCACTGGGCGCCCTATGTCAGCGGCGACGACGGCCGGCCGGAGTTCCCCTGGCTCCGCCGGCGCGGCGAGGTGGCGCTGATCGGGCTCTCGAGCGCGGTGACGACCCCGCCCTTCTTCGCCACCGGCACGGTCGGCGAGGCGCAGCTGGCCGGGCTTCGCGCCATCTTGGCCGAGGCGGGGCGCGAGGGCCTCTGCCGCGTCGTGCTCGTGCACCACCCGCCGACCCCGGTCACCCGCTGGCGCAAGCGCCTCACCGACGGCGCCGCGCTCGCCGCGGTGATTGCCGAGGCGGGGGCGGAGCTCGTGCTGCACGGGCACACGCACCGCGCCGACCTCTCCTGGATCGAGACCGCCGCCGGCCGCGTGC
>JBEPXW010000447.1:0-2536 GCA_041641715.1 Pseudomonadota bacterium | reverse complement strand
CGTGCCGCAGCGGCTCGCCTTCTCGGGCATCGGGCGTGTGGTCAACACGGTCCACCGCATCGAGTCGGCGACCAAGACGCTCGGCAAGCGCGTGCTGGCGACGGGCGCCGTCGCCGCGGCGGCGCCCGACTCGTGGACGCCGGCGGGCCCGGTCTGCGTGCCCGACCTGGACCGGGCCATAGAGCTGTTCGCCTACAAGGCCGAGGCGGAGGTCGGCGCGGCCAGCGATGCCGCCGAGTGAGGCCGCGGGCGGCGGCGCCCGGAAGGCGCGCTCCTCAGCTCACCCGCTCGAGCGCCAGCGCGATCCCCTGCCCGCCGCCAATGCACATGGTGACGAGGCCGTAACGGCCCTGCGCCCGCTCGAGCTCGGCGAGGCACTTCACGGTCAGGATCGCTCCTGTCGCGCCCACCGGGTGGCCGAGCGCAATGGCGCCGCCATTCGGGTTGACGCGGGCCGCGTCGAGCCCGAGGCCACGGTTCACCGCCAGCGCCTGCGCCGCGAAGGCCTCGTTCGACTCGATCACGTCGAAGTCCTCGAGGGCGAGTCCGTTGCGCGCCAGGAGGCTCTTCACCGCCGGGATCGGCCCGAGGCCCATCACGTGCGGCGACACGCCCGCATGGGCGTAGCCGAGGATGCGAGCGCGGGCCTTGAGGCCCGCCTTGTCGGCGGCCTCGCCATCCGCAAGCACGAGGGCCGCGGCGCCGTCGTTGATGCCGCTGGCGTTGCCGGCTGTCACCGTCCCCTCCTTGGCGAAGGCGGGCCTGAGCTTCGCGAGGTCCTCGGCGGTCGTGTCCGGCTTCGGGTGCTCGTCGGTGTCGAAGACGATCTCGCCCTTGCGGGTCTTGAGCGTGAGCGGCTCGATCTGGTCCTTGAAACGGCCGGCCTCGATCGCCTTGCCGGTGCGCTTCTGGCTCTCGAGGGCGAAGGCGTCCTGGTCCTCGCGGGTGATCTGGTGCTCCTGCGCGACGTTCTCGGCCGTGACGCCCATGTGGCCGGTGCCAAAGGGGCAGTTGAGCGCGCCGATCATCATGTCGACGATCTTCGTGTCGCCCATCTTCTGGCCGAAGCGGGCCGTGTGCACGGCGTGGGGGCTGCGCGACATCGCCTCGCAGCCGCCGGCGAGCGCATAGTCGGCGTCGCCAAGCGTGATCGCCTGTGTCGCCGAGACCACCGCCTGGGCCCCCGAGCCGCAGAGGCGGTTCACGTTCATCGCGGGGGTGGTGTCGGGGATGCCCGCCTCTACCGCGGCGACCCGGGAGAGGTACATGTCGCGCGGCTCCGTGCTTATGACGTTGCCGAACATGACGTGGCCGACCTGGCCGCCCTCGACGCCGGCGCGCCTCAGCGCCGCCTTGGCGACATGGGCGGCCAGCGCCGTTGCCGGGGTGCCGGAGAGCGCGCCGCCGAAGGTGCCGATGGCGGTGCGGGCTCCGTCGAGGATGACGACTTCGCGGGACATGGGGGCTCCGTGGAACTGTTGGGGCGACGGCCAGAGTGATGGCCCAAGCGGCGCTCCGGTGCAAGGCCCCCGGGGTCCGCGCGATCCCGGTCAGCTCCTGTCGCGCACCCACACCTCGACGCGACGGTTGAGCTGGCGCCCCTCGCCGGTCTCGTTGCAGCCGACGGGGGTGAGCTCGCCGTAGCTCTGCACACGGATCGGCACGTCCGCGAGCGCCCCCTCGGGAACGGCCGCGTCGAGCGCCTCGAGCACGGCCTCCGCGCGGCGCTCGGCGAGATCGCGGTTGACCCCGAAGTCGCCCACCGAGTCGGCGAAGCCGACGAGCAGGATTTCCTTGTCCGCATAGGCACCTTCAGCGAGCAGTCGGGCGAAACGTTCGGCTTCGCTCCGCGACCGGCTCTCGAGGTCGGTCGAGCCGGGCGTGACGCGGAAGGTGAGCGAGAGCCGCCGCGCCTCCTTCAGCGTCGTGAGCATCTCCTGGAACAGTGGCAGCGAGAACTCCCCGGGGCTCGTCAGGCTGTGCGCCAGCCGGCGTCCCTGCACGTCGATCCCCTGGCTCTCGATGCCGCGGTCGACGAAGCCCGCCTCGGCGATGATCGGCTGCGCGGCGTCGGAAAGGGCGAAGTCGAGTAGCGCCCGCGCCTGCGCCGGCACGCCTGCCTCGGGCGTATAGGCGTATAGCCGGCGGGCGAGCGGATACTCCTCGCTCTTGATGGCGAAGGTGGTCGGCCGCGAGAGCAGGCCGCATTGCTGCCGAATCGCCAACGGTCTTGCGGCGCGCGCGAAGGCAACGCTGGTCACGCCGAGACCGCCCGGCTCGATCGAAACGAGGTCCGAGAGGTCGGCGTTGTCGTCGATCCGCTCCGCCGCCTCGGCCACGGCGAGACCGCGGGGGCGCATCACCCGGGCCTCGAACACTGCCAGCGTTCCGGACGCCTCGGCCGGCACGAAGAGGCTCACGGGCGCGTCCGGGCCGCCCAGCTGCGCCCAGCTCTCGATCCGGCCGGCGAAGAGCGCCGCAGCCTGGTCGAGGGTGAGCGACTCGACCGGGTTCTCCGGGTGGACGATCAGGATCA
>JBEPXW010000446.1:0-2538 GCA_041641715.1 Pseudomonadota bacterium | reverse complement strand
AGCTCCGGCACCGAGACGTCGAGGGCGAGGCTCTCCACCCGGTCGACCTGCCCCGGCACGCTCATGAGCAGGCTGGCGTACTGCGTGTAGCGGTAGATCCGGAAGAAGTCCGGCTCGACGTTCGAGTAGACCCTGATCTCGCGCTCGGACCGGCCCGGCGTCGCCCGCTCATAGGCCATGCTCATGGCGATCTCGCCGCCCGTCCCGGGCGCCACCGACCAGCTCTCGCGGGCCGAGGCCGGGTCGCCGGCCGTCCCCGTCGCCAGCTCCTGCCGGGAGATCGCGGCCCCGACCGAGTTCCCGTAGGGGTCGATCGCGGCGTCGTTGACGTAGGTATGGGTCACCAGGAACACCGTCTCGTCCGACCCCTCGGCCGTGACCGGCACCACCCCGGAGACCGCCCGGAAGCGCCCGCCATGCAGCGGGTTGCCCTCCGGGTCGAGGTAGCTGTGGCCGTCGATGAAGACCAGCAGGAAGTCGGCCCCGGCGAACGGCCCGCCGCCGAACGGGGCCGCCGCGAACCCCTCCGGCACCGTCTCGGCGACCGCCGCGTCCGGCGCATCGAAGGCGAGGAGCAGGCGGCTGTCCACGGTCGTGCTGTCGAGCGTCTCCGCCCCCGCCCCCTGGGCGGCGACGGCGGCGGCGAGGATGGCGAGGAAAGGCGGGAGGGACCCGCGCGCGGGAGTGGTCATGGCTACGTCCTCCAAATAGCCACCGACGCTCCCTTGTCCGCAATGCGGGGACCGAGCTTACCCCGGTTCCCCGCTTTTCGCCAGCGGACCCCGCAGCCCGCGCATTGCTCGCAACCGCCGCTTCCGGCATGATGCGACGGAGGGTGCAGAGCCACGGGGGTGGATGATGGCAGTCCCGAGTCCCGACGACGTCAGGGAGGTGCTCTCCCTGCCCTTCGTCGTCATGTACTGGCCGGCGATCATCGGCGCGATCGTCTTCTTCATCACGCTGGCGCGCGGCGCCTACCGCTACGCGATCCCGGTGATCCTGGTCGCGCTCGCCGCCCAGGCCTGGCACGCCGGCTGGCTGGAATAGCCCCGCCGGCGCGGCCCGGTCCTCAGGCGCCCGAGGCGCGGAAGCGGTCGAAGGGCGTCTTCGCCACCTCCTCGGCCGGCTTCGGCTTGGCCTCGACCTTCGGCGCCGCCTCGACCGCAGGCTTGGGCTGCGCCTCGCCGTTGCCGTTGCCCGGAGGGGACGGCATCTGGCCCTCGAAGGCGCCGCTTTTCGACAGCTCCTCGGCCATGCGCAGGAATTCGTCGACCTTCGCGAGCTCGGCCTTCAGCCGGCTCCGGTACTTGGTGGCAAGCTGCAGCACGTCGGACATGACAAACCTCCGAATTCGGTCTCACGGACAGGGGCCCGGAAAAGCGGCCCGGAAAGGGACAAGATTCGGAGCGTATATTAACATGGGCAATTCTGCGGCGATATTGTTAATTTCGAAGTAAAATCGCGTAAAGGCTGAATGAATGTATTTCAATTCAACTAAAAGTATAGCGAAGCCGGTTCAGCGAAGGCGTGCGTGCACGATGAAGCCGGTCACGGTGGTCTCGCCCAGCGCCTTCAGCGCCTCGAGCCGGTGCAGCCCCTCGACCAGGACGTAGCGGTCCGTGCCGTCCGGGCGGCGCTCGTGGCGCACGCTGATCGGGGTCTTCTGGCCGTGCTCGATGATTTCCTCGGCCAGCGCCTCGACCCGGGCGGGGTCGAGCGTCTTCATGCGCTTCACGGGCACGTAGACGGCCGCGATGTCGAGCTCGTGGCGCTCGAGCATCGCCATCTCAGGTTCCCCCCATGTCAGATACCCCGGCCGGGCTCGCCGCAGAGGGGCCGCTCCCGGTCGCGGCCGGTGACGCGCAGCTCCATCCCTGCGTCCGGCCCGTCGCCGAGGAGGCGCACGAGCAGCCCCTCCTCGTCGCGCAGCGCCCGCCAGCAGAGCACCTCCGACCCCTGCCCGTAGTAGAAGCAGAGCTGGGCGCCGTGCGCCTTCCAGACCCCCTCGAGGCAGGAGCCATCCGGGTAGCGCCAGACGGTCTCGCCGCCCTTCTCGAACCGCTCCTGGCCGAAGGGCTCGCCCTCGTGCTCGAACCGGAGCGTCCAGCCCTCGGCGTAGTCGCGGAACTCGGCGGGGCTCACGGGCTCCTCCGCGAGCGCCGGCGCGGCGATCAGGGCAAGGCAGGCAAGCAGCGTTCTCATGTGCGCGAGCATGCCCCCGCCGCGCGCCTCACCGCAACCGGAAAGTGGCGGCCTCGGGCGCGAGGCAGACGGCATCGGAGCAGGCCTGGAGGTGGAGCGTCACCGTCTCCCCGGCCGGCGCGAGGTCGAGCGCGAGGCGGCCCTCGTAGACGCGCACCGGCCGGTCGGCGAAGCCGAGATCCGCGGCGCGGCCCTCCGGCCAGTCCGCCTCGGCACTCTCGAGGCGCGCGCCGGCGAGACCCGCGACGCCCGGCTCGTGGGCGTTGACGTGCCAGCCCTCCGCGATGTCGAGCGCGAGCGACGCGCCCCCGGGCGCCATCCGCGCCCGCACGGCCC
>JBEPXW010000445.1:0-2545 GCA_041641715.1 Pseudomonadota bacterium | reverse complement strand
GCGGCGGGGGAAGCCGTATTTCCGGCTGAGCTCCGCCGACCGGATGGACGAGTGGGGCGACGGCGACGCGGCGACCGCGCGGCTGACCGGGGACGGGACGGTGCATTTCAGGGGCGCGGTGCCGGCCTTCCTGCCCTATGAGAGCCTCGTCTGCGTCAGCCCGGAGGATTTCGGCTACTGGGAGATCGGCGACCGGTTCAAGACGGGGGTCGGCGGGTTCCACGGCCTCCTGCCGAACATGAACATGCTGCACCGGATGCTGGTGCGCCACTTCACCGGGGGCAGCGACGCGAAGCGGAACACCTGGGGGCGCCCGGCGCCCGGGGTGGCGGCGGGCGACTGGCGGCCGCCGCTGGCGCTGAGGCGGAAGTAGTAGGGCTACTCGCGGGCAACGCGGCGCTTCGCGAACCAGTCGAGCCGCTTCTTCAGCTCGCGCTCGAAGCCGCGCTCGACCGGGTTGTAGAGCTCGGGCCGCGCCATGGCCTCGGGGAAGTAGTCCTGGCCCGAGAAGGCGTCCTCGGCCTCGTGGTCGTAGACGTAACCCTCGCCGTAGCCCATCTCCTTCATCATCCGCGTCGGCGCGTTGAGGATGTGCGCGGGCGGGTCGAGCGAGCCGGTCCTGGCCGCGACCTGCCGGGCGGACTGGTAGGCGGCGTAGGCCGCATTCGACTTCGGCGCGAGGGCGAGGTGGATAACCGCCTCGGCGATGGCGAGCTCGCCCTCGGGGGAGCCGAGGCGCTCATAGGCCTCCCAGGCGGAGAGGCAGAGGCGGAGGGCGTCGGGCTCAGCGAGGCCGATGTCCTCGATGGCCATGCGGGTGACGCGCCGGGCGATGTAGCGCGGGTCCTCGCCGCCCTCGAGCATCCGCGCGAGCCAATAGAGCGCGGCATCGGGATCGGAGCCGCGCACCGACTTGTGCAGCGCGGAGATCAGGTTGTAGTGGCCCTCGCCGGACTTGTCGTAGACCGGGGCGCGGCGGGTCAGGCGCTTCGCGAGGTCGTCGGGGCCGAGGGGGCGCTTCGCCTTGTCGCGTGCCGCCACCGCCTCGACCTGCTCGACGAGGTTGAGGAGCACGCGGCCGTCGCCGTCGGCCATCCCGATCAGCGCCTCGCGGCCCTCCGGGGTGATGGGGAGCGGGCCTTCGGAATCCTCGGCGCGGGCGAGGATCTTCTCGAGGTCCCCGCCCTCGAGGCGCTTCAGCCTCAGCACCTGGGCTCGGGACAGGAGGGCGGCGTTGAGCTCGAAGGACGGGTTCTCGGTGGTGGCGCCGACGAGGACGATGACGCCCGACTCCATGTGGGGGAGGAAGCCGTCCTGCTGCGCCTTGTTGAAGCGGTGGATCTCGTCGACGAAGAGAAGCGTGCCGCGGCCGTTCGCGTGGCGGTGCTTCGCCGCCTCGAACACCTTCTTCAGGTCGGCGACGCCGGTGAAGATGGCGCTGATCTGCTCGAAATGGAGGTCGGTCTCGGCCGCGAGCAGCCGCGCAATGGTGGTCTTGCCCGACCCCGGCGGGCCCCAGAGGATCAGCGAGGAGAGCTGCCCGCCGGCCAGCATGTCGCCGAGCGGACCGCCGGGGCCGAGGATGTGGTCCTGGCCGACGACCTCCCCGAGCCGCTGCGGGCGCAGTCTGTCGGCGAGGGGGTGGGGCGCGCGGCCCTCACCCTCGGCCATGCCCGGTGCGCCGTCGCCACGGTCGAAGAGGTCGGGCATGTCAGCCGCCGAGCTTGAGGCTGCCGCGCCGGCCGTCGCGCTGGACCTGGAGCTCGAGGGGCCCGCCACGGCGGACGAGATGCGCGAGATCGTCGACGCTGCGGACGCGCTCGCCGTTGACGCCGAGGATGAGGTCGCGGGGCTTGAGCCCCGAGCGCCGGGCCGGGCCGTCGAGGCCGGCCACGACCACGCCCTCGGCGGAGAGCGGCAGCTCCGCCTCGTCGATGACCGCCGGGTTGACGTTCATCACCGCGAGGCCGCGCAGGCGGCCGGGCTCGCGCAGGACAGTGCGGTCGCGGGGCGGGGTCTCGGGGGCGCGGGCGAGGGTGACGGTCGCCTCGCGCTCGCGGCCCTCGCGCTGGTAGCGCACGGTGGCGCGGTGGCCGGTGCCGAGGGTCGCCGTGCGGAAGGAAAGCTCGGAAGGGCTGTTGACCTCCTCGCCGTCGATCGCGAGCACGATGTCGCCGACATAAAGGCCCGCGCTGGCGAACGGGCTATCCGGGTGGATGTGGTTGACCAGAACCCCGCCCGGCCGCTCGAGCCCGAGTGCCTCGGCGATCTCGCCCGTGACCGTCTGGGCGGCGAGGCCGAGCCAGGGGCGGGCGAGCTCCTCGTCGCCGCGCTGCGCCGCCGCGACGACGCGGCCGACGAGGTTCGCCGGCACCGCGAAGCCGATGCCGATCGAGCCGCCGGAGCGGCTGATGATCGCCGTGTTGACGCCGACGAGGCGGCCATTGATGTCCACCAGCGCGCCGCCCGAGTTGCCCGGGTTGATGGCTGCGTCGGTCTGGATGAAGTAGCCCTTGCGATTGCCCTTGCCGCGCGGCGCGCCCGT
>JBEPXW010000444.1:0-2548 GCA_041641715.1 Pseudomonadota bacterium | reverse complement strand
GACCCGGCGTGCCGGCCGCTCGACCTCGCGACGCTGGCCGCCGAGGGCGTGAAGGTCGTCGGCCGCGCGCTCGGCACCGACGGCCGCCGCGTCCACTTCGCCGGCGACCTCGCCGAGACCACCGCCGCCGCCGAGCGTAAGCTGATCCGGCTGCGCGCCCGCATCGACCGCTTCATCGCGACGGGCGACCTCGCGGCCGACGTGCCCGAGCCGCACGAGCCCGTGCTGCTGGCCAGAGGACCCAAGGCCATCGACCTCGCCGCCGAGCGCATCCGCACGGTCGTCTGGGCCACCGGCTACCGCCGCCTCTACCCATGGCTGAAGGTGCCGGCGCTCGACGAGCGGGGCGAGATCCGCCACCGCGGCGGCGTCACGCCCTGGCCCGGGCTCTGCGTCGTCGGCCTGCGTTTCCAGAGGAAGCGCAAGTCCAGCTTCATCGACGGCGTCGGCGAGGACGCCGCCGCGATCTCCGACCACCTGGCGGCCCATCTCGGCGCCCAGCGCCGCGCCGCCGTCTGACCGAGGACGAGACCCATGACCCGGAACGCAACCGAAAGGGACTACGACGCGATCGTGGTCGGCGCACGCTGCGCCGGCGCGGCGACGGCGATGCTGCTGGCGCGCCGGGGTCTCCGCGTGCTGCTCGTCGACCGCGGCGCCTACGGAAACGATACCGTCTCGACCCACGCGCTGATGCGCGGCGCGGTCATGCAGCTCGCCCGCTGGGGCCTCCTGGACAGGGTGAAGGCCTCCGGCGCGCAGCCCGTGGCGAAGGCCACCTTCCACTACGGCGACGATGCCGTCGCCGTACCGATCCGACCCGCGGACGGCGCGGACGCGCTCTACGCGCCGAAGCGCACGGTCCTCGACCCGATCCTCGTGGACGCCGCGCGCGACTCAGGCGCGGAGGTCCGTTTCGGCTGCACGCCGGCGGACCTCCTCCGCGCCGGTGACGGCCGCGTCACAGGCGCGGTCCTCCGCGACCGCGCGGGCGACGAGACGCGCGTGCCGGCCGGCATCGTCATCGGCGCCGACGGCGTGCGCTCGACGCTCGCCGGGCTGGTCGGGGCCGAGGCCCATGTCGCGGGCAAGGCCGCCGCCGCGTCCGTCTACGGCTACTTCCCGGGCCTCGCCAACGAGGGCTACCGCTGGCACTACGGCCCCGGCATGACCGCCGGCGCGATCCCGACCAACGACGGCGAGCACTGCGTCTTCGTCGGCATGCCGACGGAGCGGTTCCGCAACGCCGGCCAGCGCCCGGAGTCGCTCTTTCGCGACGGCCTCGCCGCGATCGCGCCGTCCCTCGCCGCCGCCATCGGCGAGCCGTCGGGCCGGCTCCGCCTCTTCGGCGGCGTTCCGGGCCACATCCGACAGGCCGCCGGCCCCGGCTGGGCCCTCGTCGGCGACGCGGGGTACTTCAAGGACCCGGCGACCGCCCACGGCATCACGGATGCCTTCCGCGACGCCGAGCTGCTGGCCCGCGCCGTCGCCACCGGCGGGCAGCACGCGCTCGAGGACTACCAGCACCTGCGCGACGCGCTCTCGCTGCCGCTCTTCGAGGTGACCGAGTACGTCGCCTCATTCGACTGGACGCTGGAGGCACTGAAAGCCCGCCTCCCGGCTCTGGCTGAGGCGATGAAGACGGAAGTCCGCGTCATGCGCATGATCGCGGCGCGCAAACCGCTCCCCGTCGCCCGCGCGGCCGTGGAGGCAGCCGGCCTCGCCGTCGCGGTCTGAGCCAACGGCGCGCCCCGCCTTGAAAGTGGCGGGGCGGAGACAATTCGACTAAAGTGCGGTCGATCCGAAATGCGCGGTGCGCGATTTCGTCATCATGAGACCCGATTTGGAACAGACACTTTCCTTCCGCGTCCTCGGCCCGTTCGAGGTGCTTGCCGGCGAAACGCCGCTCCGCATGCCACCGTCGAAGAAGACGCGCGCGTTGCTGGCCTACCTCGCCTTGTCCGAGCGGCCCCAGCGCCGCGAGCGGCTCTGCGAAATGCTCTGGGAGCTGCCCGACGACCCCAAGGGCGCGCTTCGCTGGAGCCTCTCGAAGATCCGCCGCATCCTCGAGGCGGGCGGCCGCGACTGCCTCGCCGCCGACCGCGTCACGGTGGCGATCGTGCGCGGCTGCATCGCGGTCGACTGGGTGGAGCTGCGCGAGGCTACGGCCACACTCGACAGCCTGCCGACAGAGCGCCTCGAGGCGCTGGCCGCCCGTCTCCGCGGCCCGTTCCTCGAGGACCTCGCCCTGCCCCGCTGCCCCGAGTTCGAGGCCTGGCGCATGGCCGAGGCCGCCCAGGCCGAGGCCACGGCCTCGAACCTCCTGCGCCTTCTCGTCGAGCGCACCCGCGACGAGCCCGCCCGCGCGCTCCGCCACGCCGCCCAGCTCCGCGCCTACGACCCGGACGACGAGGGCGTCGAGGCGCTGATCGCCGAGCTCCGCCACGCCGCGCCGCGCCACGCCCCGCGTCCCGAACCGGAATCGGCCCCGGCACCCGCCGCCGAGCCGGCCCCGGCCGCCACCCGGCCGACCGCCGAGGCGGGGGCC
>JBEPXW010000443.1:0-2558 GCA_041641715.1 Pseudomonadota bacterium | reverse complement strand
CCCCGGCAACCGGCCGGGCTTCGTGCGCGTGCATGTCCACGGCTCGGAGGAGCCCGGCATCGGCGTCGCCGCCATCGTGCAGATCGAGCGGCCCGACGGGGCCGAGCCGCTGCTGGTCTCCGCCGCCCGGGCGGGGGCGGTGTTCCTGCACGGCGCGGCCTGCACGGTGCACAAGGCGCAAGGCTCGCAATGGCCGCGGGTGCAGGTGTTCGCGCCCGACCTCTACGCCGCCTTCCGCTCGGGCCAGGAGGAGGCGGGGCTGCCGCTCTGGAAGCGGCTGGCCTATGTCGCAATCACGCGCGCCGAGGAGGAGCTGGTCTGGGTGACGCGCTACACCATCTCGCGCCCCGCGCACCCGCTCGGCGCCGCGGAGACGCCCCGCGCCGGATAATTTGATCGCCCGGCCGGGACCGATCGAGTAGCATCCCGCCCGGAAATTCCCGAGGCCGGACAAGGCGCTCGGGCGGGATCCCGGGCAGGCAGGCCTGCATCAGCGAGAGGAAGATCGACGGAATGACACCCGCCGACACGACTCCGCCGCCGCTTCACCAGCTCGTGTTCGGGGACGGGACGCCCCGGAAGGCGTTCCTCACCGCGCTCGTCGTCGGGACGATCCTGACGGCGATCAATCACGGCGACACGATCCTGGCCGGCAACTGGCCGCCGATGATCAAGGTGGTGCTGACCTACTGCGTGCCTTACTGTGTGACGACTTGGGGGGCCGTCACCGGCAAGCGCGCCCAGTGGCGGCGGTGGCACAGGGCGCGCACACAGGGGGCCGGCGCGGCATGATCCGGATCGCCCGGCGGACATCATGAAAATCGAGGACCTGTTCAACCGGGCGACGATCATCGACCTCAGCTTCTTCAACTTCCGCAACGCGATCACGGCCGCCTACTTCGCCACCGACAAGCTGGAGATCCTGAAGGTCAACGACAACTTCAGGACGTTCTTCCCCGTCCTCGGCAACGTCACCAACGCCTATTTCCCGGACGTGCTGGAGCAGCTCGGCGTGCCGGCCGCCCAGATCGAGGACTTCGTCACGGGCATCGACGAGCGCGGCTCGGTGCTGATCCCGCAGATCGAGATCCGGATCGACGGCGAGACGCGGGTGTTCTCGCTGCTGTCGACGCGGACGACGGACGAGAGCTTCGGCTATCTCAACGGCGTCCAGGGCCAGTTCGTCGACCGTACCGAGGAATGGAAGCTGCGCCACGAGCGCGAGACGCTGCTGGAGGAGAAGCTCCGCGACCGCGAGATCATCGAGGAGAAGACGAGGAAGCTCGAGGAGCTGGCCATGCGGCTCGCGAAATACCTCTCGCCGCAGGTCTACGAGAGCATCTTCTCGGGCCGCCACGACGCGGCCCAGCCGACGCAGCGCAAGAACCTGACCGTGTTCTTCTCCGACATCGCCGCCTTCGCCGACCTCTCGGACAGCCTCGAGCCCGAACGGGTGGCGACGATCATCAACTCCTACCTCTCGGAGATGTCCGCCATCGCCATCGACTGCGGCGGCACCATCGACAAGTTCATCGGCGACGCCATCCTGGTTTTCTTCGGCGACCCCGAGACGCAGGGCGACGAGGAGGACGCGCTGCGCTGCGTCGAGATGGCGCTGACGATGCAAGAGCGCATCCAGGAGCTGCAGGGCTACTGGAAGAAGCAGGGCGCCTCGCGCGGGCTGCAGGTCCGCATGGCGATCGCGACCGGCTACTGCACCGTCGGCAACTTCGGCTCCGAGCACCGGCTGGAGTACACCGCGCTGGGCGGGCCGGTGAACCTCGCCGCGCGGCTGCAGCTGAACGCCGCGCCGGGGACGGTCGTGGTGGCGGACAGCACCTACAACCTGATCCACCGGAACGTCGAATGCGCGTATCTCGACGAGGTCACGCCGAAGGGCATCGCGCACGCCGTGGAGATCTACGAGGTGAAGGACTTCCGCGCGCCGGAGCATCGCGAGCAGCGCCGGCGGCTCTCGCGGATGGGCGAGCACGTCGAGGTCAACGTCATCGACAGTTCCGACATCCGCGCGGCGATCGAGGAGCTCAGGCGCATCCAGCAGGACTTCGAGCGGCAGTTCGCCGAGCGCTGAGAGTCGGTTTCCGCAGAGTGGAAAACCCCGCTGCAGGAGGCGCGAACGGGCTGACACTCATATGAATTTGACCGCTCCCGTTTCGTTCGCGGTTGTGCCCGGCAGCGATTGCCTTATAACATCGCGCCACTTCGCCGTCGGGACCGGTGTCCCGCAAAAAGGCGGGACGGCCGGGGACGGCTGAATGAGAACGACAACGGGAGGAGGCTCGCAAATGAGCTACATCGGGAAGTTCACGACAGGCGTCGCGGTAGGCGCGGCGCTTCTTGCCTTGCCGCTGACGGCGGCGGCCCAGGACGACACGATCACGCTCGGGGCCGCGATCTCGCTGACCGGCAAGTACTCCACCAACGGCCACCACGCCAAGAACGGCTATGACTTCGCCATCCAGAAGATCAACGAGGCCGGCGGCGTGAAGGTGGGCGACAAGACCTACGAGCTCGAGGTCCTCTACTACGATGACGAG
>JBEPXW010000442.1:0-2561 GCA_041641715.1 Pseudomonadota bacterium | reverse complement strand
CTGGAAGGTCCGCGCGAAGGCCGAGGCGGTCGGGGTGCCTACCACGAGGCTCTGCAGGATGCCGAGGCGGGGGTGCGCCTCCATGACGCGGAGCATCGCGAGAATTGCCCGGGCGGACATCAGGCTGTCGCTGTCGAGCGGCAGGTAGAAATCGTAGTCCCGGCCCTGCCTCGTGACGAAGTCGCGCACGTTGCCGGCCTTGAAGCCCTCGTTCGACGTGCGACGGCGGTAGTGCGCGCGGTGCCCGCCGAGCGCGCCCTGCATGGCGTGGAAGAGCCGCTCCTCCTCGTCGGCGATTTCGGGGTCGCTGGTGTCCGAGAGGACATAGATGTCGAAGAGGTGGCCGTAGGGTGTCTCGTCGAGCTCCGCCCGCATCACCGCGAGCTTCCGGAACGAGCGCAGCGGCGGCTCGTTCCGCACCGTCATGGCGATGGCGACGCGACCGGTCACGGCGGCGTCGCTTTCAGCGGCGGCAAGATGGGGCGCGGCAAGCGCGAGGCCGTCGCGGCGCCCGTGAAGGAGCCAGATGCCGACGACCGCGTTCCAGAGCCCCATCACCGTCCAGGGGCCGCCGACGAGAAAGCAGCCGACGATGACTAGGTCCGTCGTCGTCCAGCCGCCCGCGCCGAAGACCCGAA
Source organism: Pseudomonadota bacterium (assembly GCA_041641715.1). Classification (GTDB taxonomy): domain Bacteria; phylum Pseudomonadota; class Alphaproteobacteria; order Rhodobacterales; family Rhodobacteraceae; genus Thermohalobaculum. The sequence continues at coordinate 1,923 of JBEPXW010000442.1, read as the reverse complement.
TGAGCCCGAAGGTCAGTGCCGCGAGCGTCGCGAGGTTGAGCAGGGCGAAGACGGCGCGGCGGGTGTTGAGGTCGCGCCGGTCCTGCAGGCCGGCCGGCGTCCGGTCGCCCTCCACGCGCCGGCGGCCGAAAGGCTCCGGCACGACGGCCGGTGCCGTGCTTCCCGTTGCGGTCGTCATGGAGTCGCGCCCCCTGTGCAGCGCAGCTGCGTCGCGCGTAATGTGCTGTGGCGGAAACCCGATTCAAGGCCCCTTTCCCTGTGAGCGAGACTGCCGAAGCCCTGTTTTATTCCGCGCCCGGCACGGCCGACCTCCGCACGGTCGCCCTGCCGCCGCTGGGGCCGGGAGACGTCGAGGTGCGGACGCTGTTCTCCGCGCCCAGCCGGGGCACCGAGCGGCTCGTCCTCGGCGGCGGCGTGCCCGCGAGCGAGCACGGCCGGATGCGCGCGCCGTTCCAGGAGGGCGACTTTCCCTTCCCCGTGAAATACGGCTACGCCGCCGTCGGCGTCGTCGAGGCCGGGCCGGAGGCGCTGCGCGGCCGCAATGTCTTCTGCCTGCACCCGCATCAGACGCGCTTCCGCGTTCCCGTCGAGGCGGTGGTTCCGGTCCCCGACGACGTGCCGCCGGAGCGCGCGGTGCTGGGCGCGAACGCCGAGACGGCGCTCAACGCGATCTGGGACGCGGAGCTCGGGTCGGACGAGCGAATTCTGGTTATGGGGGCGGGGCTTCTCGGCTGCCTCATCGCGGCGTTTCTCTCCCGGACTGACGCACATGTCTACGTAACGGACAAGCTAGCGGATCACGGCGCGGCGCTGGCTGACTTTCCCGTGAGGTTCCTGTCATCGGGGGAGCTGACCGACACCCACGACGTCGTGTTCCACACCGCCGCCTCGGCCGATGGGTTGCAGGCGGCGCTCGGCGCGCTGGCCTTCGAGGGCCGCGTGATCGAGCTCAGTTGGTTCGGCGACCGCCCGGTTCCGCTGGTGCTCGGCGGCGCGTTCCATTCCCGGCGGCTGACGATCCGCTCGAGCCAGGTCGGCGCGGTGGCGCCGGTGCGGCGGGCGACGACCTCGCGGCGCGACCGGCTGGCCGAGGCATTGGCGCTGCTGGATGACCCGCGCCTCGACCGGCTGATCACGGAGGAGGTGGCCTTCGCCGATCTGCCGCGCGAGATTCCGCGCTTGCTCGCGGGGGACGCGCCGGGTATCGCCACGCGGATCCGCTACGGCTGAGGAGGCAGACATGTATGCCGTCGAGGTGCGCGACCACGTGATGATCGCCCACTCGCTCCCGGGAGAGGTGTTCGGCCCGGCGCAGCAGCTCCACGGCGCGACCTACGTGATCGACGTCGCCTTCTTCCGCGAGACGCTGGGGCCCGACGGCATCGTCGTCGACATCGGCCGGGCGCACGAGGCGGTGAAGGCGGCGCTCAAGCCGCTGAACTACGCCAATCTCGACGAGCTGCCCCAGTTCGCCGGCGTCGTCACCACGACGGAATTCCTCTGCCGCCATATCTTTGAGCGGATTGCCGAGGCGGCGCGGACGGGCGGCCTCGGTCCTGGATCGGAGGGCATAGAGCGGATCCGGGTGACGCTGAACGAGAGCCACGTCGCCCGCGCCTGGTTCGAGGGCGCGCCTTGATCGAGGTCGCCTTCGCCGTCCCCGGCGACCTCGCAACGCCGACCGGGGGCTATGCTTATGCGCGGCGGCTTCTCGCCGAGGCCGAAGGGGCGGGCGTCGTGCTGCGCCACGTTGCGCTCCCGGACGGGTTCCCCCGGCTGGACGCGGCGGCGCTCCGCGAGACGGGCCGTATCCTGGGCGCACTGCCGCCGGGGCGCCCCGTGATGATCGACGGCCTTGCGCTCGGCGTTCTGCCGGGCGGCCTGCTCGGCTCGCTGCCAGGGCCGGTGGTGGCGCTCTGCCAT
>JBEPXW010000441.1:0-2563 GCA_041641715.1 Pseudomonadota bacterium | reverse complement strand
AAGCGGCTCGAGGCCGCCGGGGGCGCGCGGGTCGAGGATGCCGGCGATCCCGCACATGCGCCCTCAGCCTTCGGTCGCGTGGGTCAGGCCCCGGTAGATCTCGAGGTGTTGCTGCGCGACCGCGCGCGCCGAGAACGCCCGCTCGGCCAGCGCGCGGCCGGCAAGGCCCATGCGCCGGCGCGCCTCGGCGTCCCCGACCAGGTCGCGGATCGCGTTGGCGAGCATCGCGGGCTCCCGCGGCGGTACGAGGAGGCCGGTCTTCTCCGGCTCGACCGCGTCGCGGCAGCCGGGCCAGTCGGTGGTGACCACGGGCCGCCCGCTGGCGGCCGCCTCAAGCAGGACCTTCGGCAGGCCCTCGCGGTAGAAGGAGGGCAGCACGACGAGGTGGGCCTGGCGTATGACCTCCGGCATGTCGACGCGATGACCCCAGAACTCCACCGTGCCCTCGGCGCGCCATTCCTCGATCTGCCCGGCCGGGATGCTTGCCGGGTTGCCTCCGGGCGCGTCGCCGACGACGACGAAGCGTGCGCCGGCGCCTTCGGCGCGCAGCAGGCGCGCCGCCGTGACGAAGTCCGCGATGCCCTTCTCGCGCAGGAGGCGCGAGGCCAGCATCACTGTCACCGGTCCCTCGGGTTCGGGAGCCGGGACGAAGGTGTCGAGATCGACGCCCGAGCCACGGATGATCGCGGCGCGAGCGTCGAGCCGCGGGCTCAGCTTGGCAAGCGCCGCGCGGTCGTTTTCGTTCTGGAAGATCACGCGCTGGCGCGGATGGCCGAGCGCGAACCGGTAGAAGGGGCGAACGAGCCGCCCGATCATCCGCGCGCGGATCCCGCTGCTCGAGAACACATAGCCAAGGCCGCTGATCGCCGAGACCACGGCCGGCACCCTGGCCAGCCGGGCGGCGACGCCGCCATAGATCACCGGTTTGACGGTCACGAGATGCACGAGATCCGGCCGCAGCCGGCGGAACAGGCGATAGGTCGCGCTCAAACTCGCGGCCTCGCTCACCGGGTTGGTGCCGTGACGGTGGAGCGGCAGCGCGTGAAAGTGGTGTCCGGCCGCGCGCAGGCGGGCCCTGTTGTCGGCTGGGTCGGCAGGCGCGGCCACGTGAACCTCCCAGCCCTCGGCTGCGGCGGCCTCGGCCACCGGCAGCCGGTGGGAGAGGAAAAAGCCGAGGTCGTTGACGACGAAAAGCAGTCGCCGCCGGGCGCTGGGCCCGGCGGGTGCCGGCCGGTCAACCGTGGCTTCCGCGCTGTCCAACCCGCTCCATACTCCCAGAGGGCCGCCCTCGGGCGCCCTCTGCCCGAACGTCGCATCCTATTGCATGGCGCCGGGGCAATCCAGCCGGAGACCTACCGTGCCGCCTCGAGCATCTCGAGCGCCAGCTCCCGCGTCACCTGCAACGGATTGCCGCCGGCGGTCGGATCGTCGGGCGCCATTTCGGCGATCCGCGGGAAGCTGGACTCCGGCACGCCGAAATCGGCCAGCCCTGATGGCACCCCGAGCTGCGCCCGCAGGTCGAGGACGAACTCCATGAAGCCGTCGAAGCCGCCGACGATGCCAAGGAAGGCGGCGAGCCGGGCGATCTTCTCCTCCACCGCTGGTCGGTTGGCGTAGAGCACTGCCGGCATCACCACCGCGTTGGTCATGCCGTGATGCGTGTCGTGCAGCGCCCCGATCGGGTGCGAGAGGGCGTGGATGGCACCGAGTCCCTTCTGGAACGCCACCGAGCCCATGGCCGCCGCGCTCATCATGTGGGCTCGCGCCTCGACGTCGTCGGGCGTGGCATAGGCGCGCGGAAGGTTCTCCCTGACGAGGCGGATGCCCTCGATGGCGATGCCCTCGGACATCGGGTGGTAGGTGGGGGCGCAGAAGGCCTCGAGGCAGTGCGCGAAGGCGTCCATGCCGGTGCCGGCGGTGATGAAGGGCGGCATGCCGACGGTCAGCTCCGGGTCGCAGATCACCACGGCGGGCAGCATGCGCGGGTGGAAGATCACCTTCTTCACGTGGTCCGCCGTGTTGGTGACGACCCCCGCGCGGCCGACCTCGGAGCCGGTGCCGGCGGTGGTCGGCACCGCGACGATGGGGGCGATCCGCTCGTGGTTGGCGCGGGTCCACCAGTCGCCGATGTCCTCGAAGTCCCAGACGGGCCGGGTCTGGCCCTGCATGAAGGCGATGCACTTGCCGAGGTCGAGGCCCGAGCCGCCGCCAAAGGCCACGACGCCGTCATGCCCGCCCTCGCGGAAGGCGGCGACGCCGGCCTCGAGGTTGGCGTCGGTCGGGTTCGACTGCACGTCGGCGAAGACGCGGGCCTTCAGCCCGACCTGGTCGAGCAGCGCGAGCGCGGCCTGGGTGATCGGCAGCGACGCCAAGGCCTTGTCGGTGACGAAGAGGGGGCGGGTGATGCCGGCGGCCTTCACCGCGTCGGGCAGCTCCGCGATCCGCCCGGCGCCGAAGCGGATCGCGGTGGGGTAGCTCCAGTTCGCGCTCAGCGCCATGCGTCAGGCCTTTCTGAGATGGTAGGACTTCGCCCGCGTCACGCTGTGGTAGCCGAGGATCGAGA
>JBEPXW010000440.1:0-2571 GCA_041641715.1 Pseudomonadota bacterium | reverse complement strand
TCACCTCCGCAGCCTCGCGCGCCGGGACGAAGCGCGAGAGCTGGCGTACCTTGAGGCCGGTGCCCTGGAACCGCTCCTGGAACACCTGCGCGTGCTGGCGCGCGAGCAGCGTCGTCGGGCAGACCAGCGCCACCTGCACGCCCATGTTGGCGGCGGCGAAGGCGGCGCGGAGCGCGATCTCGGTCTTGCCGAAGCCCACGTCGCCGCAGATCAGCCGGTCCATCGGGCGGCCCGAGCCGAGGTCCGCGATGACGTCCTCGATCGCCCGCATCTGGTCCTCGGTCTCCTGGTAGGGGAAGCGGGCGCAGAAGCTGGCATAGGGCTGGCCGTCGGGCTCGATCACGTCGCCCTGCTTCAGCGCGCGCTCGGCGGCAACGCGGATCAGGTGGTCGGCGGCCTCGCGCACGCGCTTCTTGAGCCTGGCCTTCTTCGCCTGCCACTGGCTACTGCCGAGGCGGTCGAGCTCGCCCGTCTCCTGGCCGTAGCGGCTCAGCAGCTCGATGTTCTCGACCGGCAGGTAGAGCTTGTCGCCGCCGGCGTATTCGAGGCCGAGGCACTCATGCGGCGCGCCCGCCGCCGTGATCGTCTCGAGACCGAGATAGCGCCCGACGCCGTGCTCGATATGCACCACGAGGTCACCCGGGGTGAGCGACTGCGCCTCGGTCAGGAAGTTCTCGGCCCGGCGGCTGCGCCGCGCCCGGCGGATCAGCCGCTCGCCGAGCACGTCCTGCTCGGAGACGACCGTGACGCCGTCCGCCTCGAAGCCCTGCTCGAGGCCCCAGACGATCAGGTTGACGCCCGGCCGGACATCGCGCCAGCCGCGCACCTCGCGGGCGTCCGCAACGCCGTTGTCGGCCAGGAGCGAGCCGAGCCGCTCGCGTGCGCCCTCGGAGTAGGAGGCGATGAGGACGGGCCCCTCGGCCCGCTTGGCGCGAACATGGTCGGCCAGTGCCTTGAAAACGTTGGCGTTTTCTTGCCGCCGTTCCGGCGCGAAGGACCGCCCGATGCGCCCCCCGGCATTCGTCACGCCCGGCCCCGGCGGCAGGCGGTTGGGCGATAAGGCGCGCGTCTCGCGAGCCCCGAGCGCCGCCGTCCAGTCCTCCTCGGTGAGATAGGTCATCTCCGGCGGCACCGGGCGGTAGGGCACGTCGCCGCGCGCCGGCCCCTCGGCCACCTCGCGGCGCGCCTCGTAGTGGTCGCGGATCATCTCGAGCCGCGCCTTGCACGCCTCGCCCACCTGGTGGTCGAGGGTGACGGGGGCCTCGGGCAGGTAGTCGAAAAGCGTCTCGAGCCGGTCGTGGAAGAGCGCCACCCAGTGCTCCATGCCCTGGTATTTCCGCCCCTCCGACACCGCCGCGTAGAGCGGGTCGTCGAGCTTCGGCTGGCCGAAGAGCTCACGGTAGCGCGTGCGGAAGCGGGTGATCGCGGCCTCGTCGAGGATGATCTCCGAGGCGGGCGCGAGTTCGACGCGGGAGATCTTCTCGATCGTGCGTTGGCTCTCGGCGTCGAAGCGCCGGGCGCTCTCGAGGACGTCGCCGAAGAAGTCGAGCCGGACCGGGTTCTCCCAGCCCGGCGGGAAGATGTCGATGATGCCGCCCCGTACCGCGAAGTCTCCGTGCTCGATCACCGTCGAGGCGCGGTTGAAGCCCATGCGCGCGAGCCACGCCACCAGTCCGTCCACGTCCACCTGCCGCCCGGCCTCGGCGAGGAAGCTGGCCTCCGCCAGCGCCTCGCGCGGCGGCACCCGCTGGGTCACGGCGTTCAGCGTCGCCAGAACCACCGCCGGACGGTCGAAACCGTGCGCCAGCGCCGCGAGCGTCGCCATGCGCGCCGCCGCGATCTCGGGGTTCGGCGAGACGCGGTCATAGGGCAGGCAGTCCCAGGCGGGGAAGTGCAGCACCGGCAGCTCGGGCGCGAAGATCGCCAGCCCCTCAGCCATCGCCGCCGCGCGCGCGTCGTCGCGGGCAACGTGGAGGACAGGGCCCTCCGTCCGCGCCACAAGGGCGGCGACCAGCTTGGCGTCGAACCCCTCGGGCGCGCCGCCCACCACGAGGGCGCCCGGGGCGATCGTGGCCGGCGTCTCCGGCGGGGCGTCCCGGGCGGTCTCGGGCGGCGACTCTGTGCGCTGCATCATCGCGGCGGAGGTAGCGTCAGCGGGCGCGGGCCGCAAGGGTTAACGGTCAGGGTTAAAGCGTGAGCAACTCTTATATAAGAGATATAAGAGTTATAAGAGTCGACCCGGCCCCGCACGGGCTCTGGCGCACTCGTGAACCGGTTTGTGTTCCGCGCCGGGCGTCACCCGTGGGAAAGTCCGGGCCGGCGCATTTCAGGGAGAGTCACGCATGCCCGCGACAACGGTCCCCGCCGAGCGGGAGGCGCCGCCCCGCGCAATGGCCCGCCGCGCCGCCGAGTTCGTCTTCGGCCGCCGCCCGCCCCAGGAGCTGCCGGGCCGGGTGCGCCGGGCGATCGAGGAGGATCAGCGCTCGAGCGAGATCCTCGTCTGCTTCGTCCAGTTCGGCGCCATCGCCTTCTTCGGCGCGGTCTACGCGCTCACGCCCTAGGCGTTCCCCG
>JBEPXW010000439.1:0-2575 GCA_041641715.1 Pseudomonadota bacterium | reverse complement strand
GGAGCGGGACCTCGATGTCGTCGATCTCGAGGCGGAGATGGTCGCCCGCGTCGAGCCCGAACGGGGTCGGGGGCTGCTCGAGGGCCGTGACGGCCGAGACGAGGCCGGCGGGGCGGAGCGCGGCGACATGCGCCGCGAGCCCCGCGAGGCCGCAGACATAGACCGCCGCGTCCGCCGGGCGCTCGCCGGACATGCGCGCCGTCCGGCCCTGCGCCTCAGGAGCGGGTCTCGAAGCGCTCGAGCAGGTCCTCGACGGTGTCGCGGAAGCCGCCGTACTCGAGCTCGGAATAGGGCAGCATGGCCGCCCCGGACCAGCCCTGCGAGCGCATCTCGAGCGCCTTCTTCTGCGCGCGCAGGCGCGGCTCGTCCCAGGCCGGGTTGTCGAAGAAGTCGACGGCGCCCGTTGAGAATAGCCCCTCGCGGTCGATCGAGAAGCCGACGCAGGAGACGAGCGGCAGGCAGTAGAGACCGGTCACGGGCGTGTTGATGGGCACCGGCATCAGCGGCATGTTGTGCGAGCCGCGCGTGTCGCCGCCGACGTAATGAGCCTTGGCGAAGGGCGAGACGATCTCCTCGGGCGCCGGGAAGATCCCCTGGTTCCTCACGAGCGCCACGGGGTCGTCCTTGCCGGTGTACTTGCCCGCGACGTTGTGCAGGCGCTGCGCCGAGACGGCGGCCGCGATTTGCCCGTGCGTGCGCGAGCGGATCGCGTCAATGGCGAAGCGCTCGTTGTCGCGCAGGAGCGTTGCGATGCGGTAGAGGTCCTCCGGCGCATTCAGCGTGATGATGCTGTCGAAGTCCGCCTGGTCCATGTCGATGATGTCGAAGGCGAAGCCCCCGATCATCTGCGGCAGCATCAGCCCGGCGCAGTACATCGGGTCGGCGAAGGCGAGGAAGAGCGGCAGGTTGTAGGCGCCGGGGCCGCACTTGTCGGCGGCAAAGAGCATGAAGGACTCCGCCGGGCGCGGCTTCTCGAGCGAATGGTCGAAGCTGAGCTCGGCCACGCCGGGCCCCGCGCCGCGGACATTGCCCGAGGGGGCGTCGACGAGCAGGTCCTGCCCGGCGCCGTAGAGCCCGTGCTTCTTCGCGATCTCGGTGGCGCCGAGGAAGGTGTCCCAGGCGAACTGGTGGATGCTGCGGTCGTTCTCGCCGCGGTCGTGGGACATCAGAATGACGATGTCGTCGCCGGCATGGGCGACGTAGCCATCGACGAGGAGGCCGCGCCCGCGCGCGTCCGCGACCGCGCCGCGCACCACCTCGAGCATCTCCTCGGACGGCCGCGTGTGGCCGCCGATGGAGCCGACATCGGCCTTGATGGCGGAAAGCGTGAGTCTCATGGCGTCCTCCCCTTGGCCCGGGGCCGGGGGCCCGCCGTGGCGTCATCGGCGGGGCCGGGCCCGCGCGATTCCCGTTGATCGCATCGTATCAGTCTCTCGCGCCGGCAACGACTCCGGAGCGCGCCGGTTCCGTTTGGCGGGAGCGGCGTCAGGCGGCGCCGGTGCCCTCGGGCTCGGGCGCGCCGCCATGGGCGCGGAGCGCGTAGGCCTGGTAGCCGAACTGCTGCATGACCTCGGCGAGCTCGGCCGAGACGGTGCCGAAGGAGCAGTCGAGGACATAAGTTTTCCGCTTGTCGAGGCCGCGGAGCCCGGCCAGCACCTCCTCCGGCGCGCGGTTGACCGCGCCCGGCCGGTGGCCGCGGGCGAAGAGGTGGGGCGGGCGCACGTCGATCACCTCGGCGCCCTCGGGCGGCTCGGCGACGTAGAGGTAGTCGGTGCGGAGGTCGCCGGGGCCGAGCGCCTCGAGGCGGACCTCGCGGGCGCCGGCGAGGGCGGCTTCGAGGGTAACGCGGTCGAGCTTCGCCTCCTCTGCGTCTATGGCGCCGCGGGTGCTGCGCACCGCTGGCGGCTGGTCGGTGAGGGCGCAGAACTCGGGGATGCGCTCGGAAAGGAGGCCGGTGCCGATCCGGCGGGCGTCGTCCATGATCTCGCGCTTCTCGCGGGCGATCAGCGGGCGCAGTACCAGGCGGTCGGCTGCGGGCTCGATGGCGCCCAGGTTCGAGAGGGTCTGCGAGGAGACCTGGCCGATGGCCTCGCCGGTGACGAGGGCGTGGGCCCGCGTGCGCCGGGCGATGTCGGAGGCGGCGCGGTACATGAGCCGCTTCAGCACCACCTGCCAGTAGCGCGGTTCGACGCGCTCGCGCAACGCGGCGATCGGCGCCTCGAAGTCCACCACCCAGAGGCGGGGGCGGGTGCCGTGGGCCCAGAGCTCGGTCAGCACCTTGGCGACCTGCAGCACCTGGCGCTCATAAGCCGCGCCGGCGAGGTTCATGAACACGAAGTCCACCGCGAGACCGCGGCGCATGACCGACCAGGCGGCGACCGCCGAGTCGAAGCCCCCCGAGAGCAGCGCCAGCGCCCGCCCGCCGGTGCCGACGGGCAGGCCCGCCGCGCCCTGGATGCGCTCGGTGAAGAGATAGGCGCGTTTGCCGAGGACCTCGACGCGGACGGTCACGTCCGGGTTGTCGAGGTGGACGGTGCCGTAGCCGTTCAGCGCCGTGCCGACCTGCACCTCGACG
>JBEPXW010000438.1:0-627 GCA_041641715.1 Pseudomonadota bacterium | reverse complement strand
CTACCCGACCTTCAACTACCATGTCGCGGGCTATGGCGGCGAGCTCGTCACGGTGCCCTACCGCGACGACAGCGAGGATCCCGACGGGCTGGTCGCGGCGGCGCGCGAGCACGGCGCGCGGCTCGTCTACATGTCCAACCCGGACAACCCCATGGGCACCTGGCACGACGGGACGCGGATCCAGGCGATGATCGACGCCCTGCCCGAGGGCTGCCTGCTCTGCCTCGACGAGGCCTATGTCGAGTTCGCGCCCGAGGACGCCGCGCCCCCCTGGAACCCCGCGGACCCGCGGGTGATCCGCTTCCGCACCTTCTCCAAGGCCTACGGCCTCGCCGGGCTGCGCGTCGGCTATGCCGTGACCGCGCCGGGGCTGGCCGGCGCCTTTGACCGCATCCGCAACCATTTCGGCGTCAGCCGCATGGCGCAGGCCGCGGCGCTGGCGGCGCTCGGCGACGACGCGCACCTCGCTGGCGTGCAGGCGGCGGTGACGGCCGCGCGCATCCGGATCGGCGACATCGCGGCGGAGCACGGGCTCACCGCCCTGCCCTCGGCGACCAACTTCGTCACCGTGGACTGCGGCGGCGACGGCGACTGCGCGCGGGCGGTGCTTTCCGGGCTGATCGCCCG
>JBEPXW010000437.1:0-2587 GCA_041641715.1 Pseudomonadota bacterium | reverse complement strand
TTCGTCGGTGTCGGCGCCTCCCGCGTGCGCGACATGTTCGAGCAGGCGAAGAAGAACGCGCCCTGCATCGTCTTCATGGACGAGATCGACGCGGTGGGGCGCCACCGCGGCATCGGCTACGGCGGCGGCAACGACGAGCGCGAGCAGACGCTGAACCAGTTGCTCGTCGAGATGGACGGCTTCGAGGCCAACGAGGGCGTGATCCTGATCGCCGCGACCAACCGGCCGGACGTGCTCGACCCCGCCCTGCTCCGCCCCGGCCGCTTCGACCGGCAGGTGACGGTGCCGGCCCCGGATCTCAGGGGCCGCGAGAAGATCCTAGCCGTGCATGCGCGCAAGGTGCCGCTGGCGCCGAATGTCGACCTCAAGGTGATCGCCCGCGGCTGCCCCGGCTTCTCGGGTGCCGACCTCGCCAACCTCGTCAACGAGGCGGCGCTCAAGGCGGCGCGCTCGGACAAGCGCCTCGTCACCATGGACGATTTCGAGTTCGCCAAGGACAAGGTGATGATGGGCGCGGAGCGGCGCTCGATGATCATGACCGACGAGGAGAAAACGCTGACCGCCTACCACGAGGCGGGCCACGCCATCGTCGGCCTCAATGTCCCCGACCACGACCCGATCCACAAGGCGACCATCATCCCGCGCGGTCGCGCGCTCGGCCTCGTGCTCAGCCTGCCCGAGCGCGACCAGCTCTCCATGACGCGCAGCCAGCTCACCTCGAAGATCGCCATGGCGATGGGAGGGCGCGTCGCCGAGGAGCTGGTCTTCGGTCCCGAGAAGGTGACCAACGGCGCGGCCTCGGACATCCAGCAGGTGACGCGGATTGCCCGGGCGATGGTCACCCAGTTCGGCATGTCGGACAAGCTCGGCAACATCGACTATGCCAACGAGCGCGACGCCTTTCTCGGCGCCTATGCCGGCCCGAAGGAGATCTCGCCCGAGACCCAGCAGCTGATCGACGAGGAGGTGCGGCGCATCGTCGACGACGGCCATGAAACGGCAAAGCGCATCCTGACGGAAAAGCGCGAGGATCTCGAGCGGCTCGCCAAGGGCCTCCTCGAGTACGAGACGCTGACGGGGTCCGAGATCAGCCAGGTGCTCTCCGGCGAGAAACTCGACCGCTCCGACGACAGCGGCCAGCCGCAGCCGACCGAGGAGGGCAGCCACGCCGCCGTGCCGAAGGCGGGCAAGAAGCCGAAGCGCCCCGATCTCGGCGACGAGGGCGGCATGGAGCCGCAGCCGCAATAGGCGCCCCTGCGATAGCGTGCGCAGGCCTCAGGAAGAGGGCCCGCCGGGCGGCACGGCGGGCCCTTTTTCGTGGCCGTCATTCCGGGGCAGTCCGGGCGGAGGAGACCGCCCGCCTCGCTCAGTCGTAGATGCTGCGGCCGATCTCGGTATTCTCGAGCGGATCGAACCGGCCGTCGTTCTCGACCATCCCCTCGTCGACGATCAGGCCCCCGGCCACGCCGCCGAGAGCGAGCGCGCAGCCTGACGTGGCGAGGGCAAGCAGGACGACGGCGCAAATCGGCCTCAGCCAGCTTACTGACATGTGCGGTTCCTCATTAGCGGCGTCGCGAGACGGCGTCGACTCAGGTCATCCTGTAAACATCGCCAGGCAGATTATACGATCCACGGTCGGCCGGGACAGGATTTCGCAGCGCTGTCCCGTCCGGCCGAATCGACTTCCTACTCGTAGATCTCCTCGCCGACCTCGGTGTTCTCGCCCGGGTCGAACTTTCCGTCGTCTTCCTCGATCTCGCTGGCGGCCACGCCGCCGGCGACGCCGCCCGCGACGAGCGCGCAGCCCGAGAGCATCAAGGCCGACATCATCAGCGCGAGAACGGACATAGCGGGACGCTTCATGACGTTCCTCCTTTCTCCTGGCGGCGGAATTTCGCCCGCCGCCGATTCACGGGAAGAACGCCCGTCGGCCCGGAATTGTTCCGCCGCCCGGCCCGGCGCCGCTCAGTAGTGGATCGCCCGACCGTAGGCGTCCAGCACCGACTCGTGCATCATCTCCGAGAGCGTCGGGTGCGGGAAGACCGAGTGCATCAGCTCGGCCTCCGTCGTCTCCAGGGTGCGCCCGACGACATAGCCCTGGATCAGCTCGGTCACCTCGGCTCCGATCATGTGCGCCCCGAGCAGCTCGCCGGTGCGCTCGTCGAACACCGTCTTGACCATGCCCTCCTGCTCGCCGAGCGCGATTGCCTTGCCGTTGCCGATGAAGGGGAAGTGGCCGACCTTCACCTTCAGCCCCTTCTCCTTCGCCTCCGCCTCGGTCAGGCCGACGCTGGCCACCTGGGGATGGCTGTAGGTGCAGGCGGCGATCGAGTCGGGGCGGACCGGGTGCACGTGGCCGCCGGCGATCATCTCGACCACCATGACGCCCTCGTGGCTGGCCTTGTGGGCGAGCCAGGGCGCCCCGGCCACGTCGCCGATGGCGAACAGGCCGTCGACCCCGGTGCGGCAGTACTCGTCGACGATCACGTGGGTCTTCTCGACCTTGACGCCCAGATCCTCGAGCCCCAGCCCCTCGACATTGCCAACAATGCCGACGGCCGAGATCACCGTGTCGAACTCCATCTTC
>JBEPXW010000436.1:0-2593 GCA_041641715.1 Pseudomonadota bacterium | reverse complement strand
TGCGCCACTGGTGCTGGCCGTTGAGCGACAGGAGCCCGTGGTTGGCGAAGAACCGGGCGAGCGCCAGCGCCGGGAAGTCGCGCATCTCGGCGCGCGGGGTGGACCAGATCGCGCCGCTCATGGGCAGGAGGTAGTAGTGCGCGAACCAGGCGCCGAGGCGTTGGCGCTCGATCAGGCCGCCGACGGTGAGGCGGGGATCGCCCTCGGCGACGGCCAGTGCGGTGCGGTTGAAGACGAGGATGTCGCGCAGCATCCGCCAGAAGGCGGGGCGGAGCGCGTTGGCGCGCTGGGCCAGCGTGGCGTTGAGCGTCTTCGAGCCGTACTCGATGGCGCCGTCGTCCACCGTGACGCCGAAGGACATGTCGCTCTCGTGCGTGGCGACGCCGAGATGGCGGAAAAGCGCCGTCAGGTGCGGGTAGTTCACGTGGTTGAAGACGATGAAGCCGGTGTCGACGGGCACCGGGCCGCGGAGGCCGGGCGCCTCGACCGTGCGGGCGTGGCCGCCGAGGCGCGGCTCGGCCTCGTAGAGCACGACCTCATGGCGGCGCGACAAGAGCCACGCCGCGGCGAGCCCCGAAATGCCGCCGCCTATCACCGCGATCCTCAGCCGTTCCATGCGGGTGCGCCTCCCCCCGGTTTGCGTTTCGGGCAGCTTACGCCCTGACGCGCGCGTCGGATCACCGGGAATTGCGCCGCGGCGGGCGCGACGGCCGTTATCGGCCGAGGCGCTCGAGACGCTCCGCGATGGCGCGGGCGATCTCGCGGCCGCCGAAATCGCCCGGCTCGATGGCGTTGGCGAAGTGGCGGTCGGAATCGCAGAGGCGGCGGAGGTCGAGGAGGTCGCAGCCGCGGGCCGCCGCCTCCTCCTGGATGACGTCGTTGAAGAGGGAGAGGAGCGCGCTGCCTGCTCGCTGAAGCGCCTCCGGCATACCGTCGAGATGGAAGCGCGGGCGGTAGATCGTCAGCGCCAGCACGGCGGGGGCGTGCCGGGCCGCGGCGTCGAGGACCGCCGCGTAGTCCGCGCGGAAGGCGTCCTGAATTCCGGCGAGGACGAGGGCGAAGTCGATCAGCCGCGCCTGCCGCTGGTCCTCGAGCAGATGGAGGTGGCCGAGCGCGTCGTTGCCGCCGACGCTGACGACGACCGCGTCGAAGGCCCCTGCCCCGTCGCGGAGCTGTTCGCCCGAGACGTCCGCGCAGACGGCGCCGTCGAGCGCGCGGAAGTCGATGGACCGGTCCGCGAGGAAGCCGCGAAGATGCTTCTTCAGCGGCCGCCCGAGCAGGCCGACATAGGCGCCGTTGTCCAGCACACTGTCGCCGCAGACCAGCACGGATGCCTTTGTCGCCACGGGCGGCCGCCTCCTGAAGCGCCGGGGTGCGCTCCAGCTAGGCCCGGCGGCGCCGCCCGAGTCAATCGGGGCGCATGCGGTGCGTTGTTCCCGCGCCCGTCAGGTGGCATTGAGGGGCCATGTGCGGACGCTACAGCCTGACCTCACCGCCCGAGGCGATCCAGCGGCTCTTCCGGCTCTCCGGGCCCGTGCCGAACCTCGAGCCGCGCTACAACATCGCGCCGACGCAGGAGGTGCCGGTCGTCGGGTTGAAGAAGGATGGCGAGGCGCGCGGGCTGGCGATGCTCCGCTGGGGCCTCGTGCCCTTCTGGTCCGACGGGCCCGACAGCCGCTACAGCATGATCAACGCCCGCGCCGAGACGGTTCGGACCAAGCCCGCCTTCCGCGCCGCCTTCAAGGAGCGGCGCTGCCTCGTCCCGGCCGACGGATTCTACGAGTGGAAGGCGCAGGGCTCCGGCCAACCGAAGCAGCCTTTCCGGATCGTGCGCGCCGACGGCGAGCCCTTCGCCTTCGCCGGCCTCCGGGAACACTGGGAGCCAAAGGAAGGTGCAGAGGGCGAGCCGATCCGCAGCTTCACGATCGTGGTGACGGATGCCAACGCGCTCCTGAAGCCACTCCACGACCGGATGCCGGTGATCCTCGCGCCGGAGGACCACGAGACATGGCTGAAGGGCGACCCGGACGAGGCGGAGACGCTGCTCCGCCCGTTCCCGGCGGAGGCGCTCAGCGCGTTCGCCGTGAGCACGCGCGTGAACTCGCCGCGGAACGACGACCCCGGCTGCGTGGAGCCCGTCGAACGCTAGCTGCGGGCGCGCCGTCGAGGGAACGTCAACCAGCCCTCGCGCAGATCGGCCATCCCCGACGTCCGTTTTCCTCGCTCTCGATACGTTCCGGGCGCTGAGCTGCATCGTACGCGCGACTCGCGGCCAATCGAGCTTGATCCGCCGCAACGACGCGCTCGCGGTGAATACGGGTCATGGCCGAGCTCGATCCGGTCCCAACCGGCCGGCATGGGCCCTCACTCGCCGGGCCGGCCGCCGTCGGTCGCGTCGACCCTTGTGCCGCGCACAAGGAGCAGCCCCACCCAGGCGATGAAGACGAAGACCGCGATGTTGAGCGCGGTGTCGAGCGAATCCGTCAGAATCTCGCGCTCGGTCGCCTGCCGCGTCGGCGTCCGGGCCCAGACCGACGGCAGGATCGGGGCGGGCCGCTCCTGCGTCGGGCTGGCGCGGACGAGCGCCGCGGCC
>JBEPXW010000435.1:0-2604 GCA_041641715.1 Pseudomonadota bacterium | reverse complement strand
CACGGATGCGCCGGCACGGCTCGGCGTCGAAGTGCTCGGGGCCGGCCAAGGCGAGGGTGCGGCCGGCGCCAAGACTCGAGAGGACGACGTCGGCGGGCAACGTCTCGCCGGTCGCGGTGCGCACGCCGCGGACGCGGTCGTCCGCGATGACGAGGCCGGTTGCCTCGCTGTCCAGCCGGATCTCGGCGCCGCGGGCGGTGGTGGCCTCGGCGAGGCGCCGGGCGAGGAGGGCCATGCCGCCGCGCGGGCAATGGCGCTCGCCGCCCAGAAGATGGCGGTAGAAGAGCGCCAGCACGGTGCCGGGCGAGCGCGGTCCCGCCTTGGCGCCGAGCAGGCCGTCGAGGGCGAGGCTCGCGGCCAGGGGTCCGTCGGAGAGCGTCTCCAGCACGATGTCGGCGACGTTCGAGAGCGCAATCCGGAGGACCTCGCGCATCTCCGCCTTGCCGAGCCGGCGCAGGTCGAGGCCGAGGCGCGCCAGCCCGGCGAGACTGGCGATGCCGACGCGGTCGATCCGGTTTTCACCGAGCCGTGGCGGCGCGGCGAGCGCGACCGGCGCGAGCACCTGGGCGAAGCGCCGGACGCGCTGCCGCAGTGCGCGATACGCTGCCGCCTCGGGATGCGCTGCGCCGTCGGCGAAGCGCGCCTCGCTCGCCGCGATCACCACGTGTCGCCCGGTGGGGTCGAGCGCGACGGTCGGGATCGGTGGGCCGAGGCCGAGGGCCGAGGCGTCGGTGCCGAAGGCCGCCAGGGCAGCCGGGTGCAGGTTCCAGACGAGGTGTGCGATCTCGCCATCGTCGCCGGCCATCATTCCCCCGGGAACGCCGGCGCGCTCGAGCACGGTCACGCAGGCACCGCGCCCCGCGAGCGTTGCGGCCGCGGCCAAGCCGTTATGGCCCGCCCCGATCACGATCGCCGCCATGCCGCCGCGACTGCCACGCACCATTGTTGTCCTCACGCCGCGCGGAAAGCGCGTGCGCCGCGCGTTGACCGGCCGGCGTCGCGCAGGATCTCGCGCGCCGCGTTCGCGCCCGGCGCCGCCATCACGCCGCCGCCGGGATGCGCCGACGAGCCGACGAGGTAGAGGCCGCGCACCGGCGTGCGGTACTGCGCGTAGCCCGGAACGGGTCGGTTGAAAAGGAGCTGGTCGAATGTCAGCTCGCCCTGGAAGATGTTGCCTTCGGTAAGGCCCACCTCGCGTTCGAGATCGACGGGCGTGCGCAGCTCGACATGCCGGACCCGATCGCGGAAGCCCGGGGACACGCTCTCGATCTTGTCGAAGACGGCCGCGGCGAAGCCGTCGCGCGCCGCGTCGTCCCAGTTATCGGCCGAGCGGATGTCGCCACGATCGAGGTCGTAGGGCGCGTACTGCACGAAGACGCTCATCATGTGCTTGCCCGGCGGCGCCATTGTCGGGTCGATCCGGCTCGGGATCAGCATGTCGAGATAGGGCTCGGCCGACCAGCGGCCCTCCTTCCAGTCGTCATAGGCGCGTTCGAGCTCGAGGAGGCTCTCCGAGGCGTGGAGGTCGCCGGAGAGGAACGGCGCGTCGGGCGGCGCCGCGGGGAAGGCGGGCATGGCGTCGAGCGCGATGTTCAGCTTGCCGCTCGAGCCGCGGATGCGGAACCGCTCGACCGCGGCGCGGAAGTCGTCTGGCAGGTGGCGGGCCTCCATGCAGGCGAGAAAGGTGCGCTTCACGTCCAGGCCCGACGCGACGATCGGCGCGCGAAGCTCGTCGCCGTTCTCGAGCGCGACGCCGAGCACGCGGTCCCCCTCGACGAGGAACCGCTCGACCGCCGCGTCGGTCCGGATCTCGCCGCCCGCTTCGCCGAGCGCCCCGGCGAGCGCCCGGGAGACCGCTCCCATGCCGCCGCGGGCGAAGCCCCATGAGCCGATGGCGCCGTCGACTTCGCCCATGTAGTGGTGCAGCAGCACATAGGCCGTTCCCGGCGAGTAGACGCCGAGGCCGGTGCCGATGATGCCGCTGCCGGCGAGATGCGCCTTCAGGAGCGGGCTCTCGAAAAACGAGTCGAGGTAGTCGCCGACCGAGGCGGTCCAGAAGCGGATGGTCTCGCTCATCTCGCGCGGGCCGAGGTCATTGAACCGGCGCAGCAGAAAGAAGAGCTCCGCCAGATCGCGCGGGCGATTTGAGGCGGGGTCCGGCGGCGTGCGCAGGAGAAGCGGTCGGATGAAGCGGCATTGGCGCATGACCGCTTGATGGAAGCGCTCGTGGCTCTCGACATCGCGCGGCGAGAGGCGCGCGATCTCGCGCTCGAGACCGTGGGGATCCGAGTGCGAGGCGAAGTAGTCGCCCGCGCGGGTGAAGGTGGCGCCGCCGGTGTAGGGGACGACCTGCAGCCCGTGGCGCGGCAGATCCAGGTCCCGGATCACCTCGGGCCTGAGCAGCGAGCAGACATAGGAGCAGTTCGAGTAGGTCCAGCCCGGATGCAGCTCGCGGCTGACGGCGGCGCCGCCGACCCGGTCGCTGCGCTCGACGACGAGGGTGCGAAGCCCGGCCCGGGCGAGATAGCAGGCGGTGGTCAGGCCATTGTGGCCGCCCCCGGCGACGATCGCGTCATAGCGTCCCTGTTCGCCCATCCGCGGCGC
>JBEPXW010000434.1:0-2614 GCA_041641715.1 Pseudomonadota bacterium | reverse complement strand
TCTTGGGCGTCGGTATCATCAGCGTGTCATAGAGCAGGCTGAAGATTCCGAGGCGGCTGTGGACCCACTTCTCGAAGCGGGTCTTCGGGACGTAGTGCTCGTGCGGAATGCCGGCCATTTTATCGTTTCCCCCTCAGCCCAGCCTTATCACGGTGTCCGAGACCCACTCGGCCGGCGGAATGTACAGGTTCTCCGGTGCGGGGCCCCGCCGGATGCGGCCGGACGTGTCGTAGTGCGAGCCGTGGCAGGGACAGAACCAGCCGTTGTACTCCCCCGCCTCGTTGCCCAGCGGCACGCAGCCGAGGTGCGTGCAGATTCCGATCATCACCAACCACTCGTTGCGGTCGCCGATGGTGCGGTTCGCGTCGGTCGCGGGCTGCTCGCCCGCGATGTTCGGGTTACGCGCAACCGGGTCCTTGAGCTCGTCGAGCTCGACGGCGCGCGCCGCCTCGATCTCCTCCTCGGTGCGGTGACGGATGAAAACCGGCTTTCCGCGCCATTTCTGGGTAATCTGGATTCCGGGCTCAACGCCGCTGACGTCGACCTCGATCGAGGCCAGCGCGAGAACGTCGTCCGAGGGGTTCATCTGGTCGACCAGCGGCCAGATGGCCGCCCCGGCCGCCACCGCCCCCGCGGCTCCGGTGGCGACGTACAGGAACTCGCGCCGTGTGGCCTCGTCGTTACTGGCGTCACCGTGACTGTCTGCGTGAGACACGTCTCGCTCTCCCTTCTCTCCGAGCCCCTCCCGGGCGGCCCGCGCCGGGCGCGGACCTTCGGCGGACTTCTCGCGGCCTCCCCGAGCCGCTACGCTCGCGCCTTCTAGCGGCCGGCGCGAGAACGGTCCAGCGGACAACGCGCCGCACGTGCCAACCTAACCGGAGGGCTTTTTGCAAGACCGGGAGCCCGAGCGCAAGCATCAAGGTGCCCGAATCCGGCTCGCGCTGGTCGAGCCGGAGATCGCGCCGAACGTCGGTGCGGTTCTGAGGCTCGGCGCCTGCCTCGGGGTGCCGGTGCACGTGGTCGAGCCCTGCGGCTTCCCCTTCAGCCCGCGCGCCTGGCGGCGGCAGGCGATGGACTACGCGGCGCTCTCCGAGCTTCACCGCCACGATTCGTGGGACAGCTTTCTGGCGGAACGCCCGCCGGGGCGGCTGGTGGCGCTCACGCCGGCGGGCGCGGCGGCGCTCTGGGACTTCGCCTTCGCGGCGGGCGACACCCTCCTGCTCGGCGCCGAGGGCGCCGGCCTCCCGGCGGCGGCGCTGGCCGCGGCCGAGGCGCGGCTGCGGATCCCGATTCGGCCAGGGGCGCGCTCGCTCAATGTCGGCATGGCGGCGGCGATCGCTGCGGCCGAGGGGACGCGCCAGCTCGGGGCCGCGTCTGTAGACGAGCGTTAACCACAAGAATCGTCCAAATCGGTTGTTCTTTTGTTTCAATAGCTTAAGGAGCCGTCCAAATTTGGACAGGGCTTTGAGGGACCTCACTCCGCCGCGGCGGCCGCAATGAAGCCGCCGGACTGACGGCGCCAGAGGCGGGCATAGAGGCCCCCGGACTCGAGCAGGCGGTCGTGCGGCCCCTCCTCGACGACCCGCCCCTCCTCCATCACCACGACACGGTCCATGCGCTGGATGGTGGAGAGCCGGTGGGCGATGGCGATCACGGTCTTGCCGGCCATCAGCGCCTCGAGCGATTCCTGGATCGCCGCCTCGACCTCCGAGTCGAGCGCCGAGGTCGCCTCGTCGAGGATCAGGATCGGCGTGTCCTTGAGAATGGCGCGGGCGAGCGCGATCCGCTGGCGCTGCCCGCCCGAGAGACGCACGCCCCGCTCGCCCACATAGGCGTCGAGCCCGCGCCGGCCGGCCTGGTCGACGAGGTCGGGGATGAACTCGTCGGCCTTCACCCGCCGCGCGGCCTCCCAGATCTCGTCCTCGCTCGCGTCGGCGCGGCCGTAGCGGATATTGTCGCGGATCGAGCGGTGCAGCAGGGCCGTGTCCTGCGTGACCATGGCGATACGGGCGCGCACGCTGTCTTGCCGGCACTGCGCGAGGTCCTGGCCGTCGATCAGCACCCGGCCCTCGTCCGGGTCGTAGAAGCGCAGCACGAGGTTGACGAGCGTCGACTTGCCCGCCCCCGAGGGCCCGACGAGGCCGACCCGCTCGCCGCCCCGGATGGTCAGGTCTATGCCGGAGACCCCGCCGCCCTCGGGCCGGCCGTAGAGATGGGTGACGCCCTCGAAGCGGACCTCGCCCTCGGTGAGCTCGAGCGGCTTCGCCCCCGGCCGGTCCCTGAGGCGGAGCGGCTGGGACATGGTCTCCATCCCCTCCTGCACGGTGCCGATGTTCTGGAAGAGGGTGGTCAGCGACCACATGATCCAGTCCACCATGCCGTTCAGCCGCGTCACCAGCGCCGCCGCGGCCGCGATGGTGCCCACCGTCACCGCGCCGAGCGACCAGAGCCAGACGGCGTAGCCGATCACGCCCCCGATCAGCACCACCGAGAGCCCCGCCGTGGCGACGGTCAGCAGGGTGAAGAGCCGGAGCTGGCGGGCAAAGGTCCAGCGGAACTCCTCGAGCGCGTCGCGGGCGTACTCCTCCTCGCGCTCGGCATGGGCGAAGAGCTT
>JBEPXW010000433.1:0-2616 GCA_041641715.1 Pseudomonadota bacterium | reverse complement strand
ACCGCATCGGGCTGACGCTCTACAGGCTCGACGAGGTGCTCCAGGGCGACCTCGACGAGGTGATCGAGGCGCTGGTCGAGGCCGACCAGGCGGCGAAGCTCGCGGAGATGGAGACGTGAGCGCCGTTGCCGACGCGACGACCCGCGCCGCCGTCATCGCGCGCGGCAGCGCGCGGCTTCGGGCGGCCGGCGTCGCCGATCCGGAACGCGACGCACGGATTCTCTACCGCTGGGCGGCGGAGATGGACGGGGCGCGACTTTCGGCCTCGCTCGCCGACCGGGCGCTACCGGCCGAGATCGGCCGCTTCGAGCAGGCCGTGGCGGACCGCGCGGCCCGGGCGCCGCTCGCGCAGATCATCGGGTCGCGGCTTTTCTGGGGGCGGCGGTTCCGCGTGACGGGAAACGTTCTGGACCCGCGGCCCGAGACCGAGACCCTCGTGGCCCACGCGCTCGAGGGGCCGCCGGCGCGCCGCATACTAGATCTCGGCACGGGCTCGGGCTGCATCCTGCTGACGCTGCTCGCCGAGTGGCCGAAGGCGACGGGGGTGGGCGTCGACCTGTCCCCTGCCGCGCTCGAGGTCGCGGCGCAGAATGCGCGGGAGCTGCGGCTGGCGGAGCGCGCCGACCTGCGGGGCGGCGACTGGTGCGCCGGGCTCGCGGATTCCTTCGACCTGGTCGTCGCGAACCCGCCCTACCTGGCGGGGCACGAGTTTGCCGCGCTCGAGCCGGAGGTGCGGCTCCACGAGCCCGTTCTGGCGCTCGCGGGCGGGGCGGACGGGCTCGACGCCTATCGCCGGATCGCCGCCGGGGTGGGGCCCCTTGTGGCACCTGGCGGGAGACTCCTGCTCGAGATCGGGCCGGGTCAGGCGGAGGCCGTGACGGCGATTCTCCGGGCCGCGAACCTCGCGCCGGCGGTGATTCTGTGCGATCTCGACGGCCGGAATCGTGTTGTCGCAGTGTCGCACCCCGAAAAAACCGGTTGAATCAGCCCGGTTTCACGAATTATTTGGCCGCAAATCGCGATTGACGGTTGAGCGCAGCGAAAATCATTGTATATCCATCGGTGTCCTGGTTGTCCCGTGCGCCGGATCGCGCGGGGGTGGTTGGGGAACTCCGGGACATCGCATCATAGCGAAGATGAATCTGGTCGGCTTGGCGCCATTGCGCCCGTCCGACCGAGAGGCAGGGTGTCCCGCCGGCCCCAAGGCGGTGCAGCCAGGGACAAACCAAGACAAGTAGCATGAGACCGTCGCAGAAACAGAACCGTGCGCGTGGCCGTGGCAATCGCAAGCCGAACGGGAACGTCGTCAACCGCGTGTTCGAAAGCGCGGGCCCCGAAGGCAAGGTGCGCGGCACGCCGCAGCAGATCATCGACAAGTACCTGACGCTGGCGCGCGATGCCCAGACCTCGGGCGACCGGGTGATGGGGGAGAACTTCCTCCAGCACGCCGAGCATTACCAGCGCATCCTGCTCGACGCCCAGGGCGCGCGGCAGGACCAGCGTCGCGACCAAGCCCAAGGCGACCAGGATGGCGCGGATGGCGACGGGCGCGGCGACTCCGGCTCCGACGAGACGGAGCGGGCGCAGACCGACGGGCAGCAGGAGTCGCGTCAGGACGAGCGCGACGGCCGCCGCAAGCGGGCCCGCCCGGAGGAGCGCGCCGGCGAGGAGGAGGTCAGCGGGCTGACCACCATCGACTCCGGCTCGGAGGACGGCGACACCCTGCTGGTCGAGGCCGAGGACCTCAGCGCCAGCCAGCCGCCGCGCCGGCGCCGCAACCAGCGCCGCGACAAGGCGCAGGACTCCTCGGAGGCCGAGACCGCAGAGAGCCAGAGCGACTGAGGGCGCCCGCGGCGCCGGGGTCAGCCCGCGCCCGCGGCCATTGCCGCACGGGCGAGCGCGAGGAACTCCGGAATGGAGAGCGTCTCCGCGCGCCTCACAGGGTCGATCCCGGCGGCCGCGAGAAGCCCGAGGGGATCGGTGAAACGGCTCTTCAGCGACTGACGAAGCATCTTGCGCCGCTGCGCGAAGGCCGCGGCGACCACCTTCTCCAGAACCTTCGGGTCCGCCTCGGCCATCGACTCCGCTGGCGCCACCTGGACGACCGCCGAGGTCACCTTGGGCGGCGGCGTGAAGGCCGCCGGGTTGATCTCGAACGCGATTCGGGGCCGCGCCCGCCACTGCGCCAGCACTGAGAGGCGCCCGTAGGCACCGGTCCCCGGGTGCGCAACGATGCGCTCGGCGACTTCGCGCTGGAACATGAGCGTCAGCGAGTCCCACCAGGGAGGCCACTCGGGGGGCGTCATCCAGCGCACGAAGAGCTCGGTTCCCACATTGTAGGGCAGGTTGGCGACGATCCGCGCGGGGCCCTTGCCGAGATAGGGCGCGAGGGCCACCGCCAGCGCGTCGCCGGCGACGATCTCGAGCCGCCCCGGATAGCGCGCGGCGATCTCGGCGAGCGCCGCGAGGCAGCGCTCGTCCCGCTCGACGGCGACCACGCGCGCGGCGCCCTCGGCCAGCAGCGCGCGTGTCAGCCCGCCGGGGCCGGGGCCGATCTCGACCACGGTGACGCCCTTGCGGGGCCCGGCGGCGCGGGCGATCCGTGCCGTCAGGTTC
>JBEPXW010000432.1:0-2617 GCA_041641715.1 Pseudomonadota bacterium | reverse complement strand
ATGATCGTCGGCGCCCAGAAGTAGCCGCGGTTGCCGATGCGCTCGCCGCCGGTCGTCACCTCGGCCCCCTTGTCGCGGGCGTCGGAGACGAAGTCATGCATCACGTCGAGCCGGCGCGAGGCGACCAGCGGGCCCATCTGCGTCCCCTCCTCGAGCCCGTCGCCGACCTGGATCGACTCGGCAAGCTCGGTGAAGCCCTTCACGAACTTCTGGTAGATGTCGTCCTGCACGAAGTAGCGCGTCGGCGAGATGCAGACCT
The DNA here is from genome assembly GCA_041641715.1 of Pseudomonadota bacterium. Taxonomy (GTDB): domain Bacteria; phylum Pseudomonadota; class Alphaproteobacteria; order Rhodobacterales; family Rhodobacteraceae; genus Thermohalobaculum. The sequence goes on along the minus strand of JBEPXW010000432.1, from coordinate 2,358 downwards.
GCCCGGCGTTGCGGAACTTGTTCCTGCCAATCGACTCGAGCGTCTTCTCGAGGTCGGTGTCGTCGAAGACGATCACCGGCGCATGGCCGCCGAGCTCCATGGTGCAGCGCTTCAGCGTGTCGGCGGCGAGCTTCTGGAGGTGCTTGCCGACGGGCACCGAGCCCGTGAAGGAGAGCTTTTTCGGGATCTCCGAGCCGAGGATGTGCCGGCTCACCGTGTCCGGCACGCCGAAGACGATGTTGAGCACACCGTCGGGCAGCCCGGCCTCCTGCAGCGCGCGTCCGATGGCCACCGCGGTAGCCGGGGTCTCCTCGCTCGGCTTGATGATGATCGAGCAGCCCGCGCCGAGGGCGCCGGCCACCTTGCGCATCACGTTCACGGCCGGGAAGTTCCAGGCGACGAAGGCGCAGGCCGGGCCGACCGGCTCCTTCGTCACCATCTGGCGCGCGCCGGGCAGGCGCGGCGGGACCAGCCGGCCATAGGCCCGCTTGCCCTCCTCGCCGTACCAGCGCAGGACGCCGATGGCGAAGCCGAGCTCGAGCTTCGCCTCGCCGAGGGGCTTGCCCATCTCCATCGTCAGGTTCTGTGCGATGGTCTCGGCGCGGCTCTCGAGGATCTGCGCGGCCTTCTCCATCACCGCCTGTCGCTCGACCGGGGTCTTCCGACGCCAGGTCTCGAAGCCGGCGGCTGACGCCTCGAGCGCCATGTCAAGCTCCGCCGATGACGCGTGGGGCACCTCGGCGAGCACCTGCTCGGTTGCGGGATTGAGCACGTCCTCGCCGCCGCCGTCACCCTTGCGCCATTCGCCGCCGATCAGCAGTTCCAGTTTCTCGTAGGCCATGGATCTCCTTCCTTTCGCGGGATCTTCTTTCGGGATCATATTTCGGGGCGACCCTACACGGCTGCGCCCCGCGCTTCACCGGGTTTTTTCGTCTGGCGGAGCATTCGCCCGCGGCGCCCTGCGGCCGGCTGCGTGAATCGCCCTCCCCATTGCCGAGGTCGCGGCGAACAAGGCGAAACCGGGTTGCCCAGAGCCGCCATCCATGCTTCGTTTCGTCAGGCCCACGGGGCGGGCTCACGGATGTTTTGCTGGAGCGAAGCCAACCAGATACGACCCCGGCCATGCAGCCCCGCCACGGAGCCGGGAATCAACGGAGGATCACATGACCGCAATAAGACTAGCCACCGGCGCGATGACCGCCGCCATCCTTTCATTCGGCGCGGCGCAGGCGCAGGAGCACACGCTCCGCATCCAGACCCACTACGCGCCGGAGACGGTGTCGGGCCAGCTCGCCGCCCAGTTCGTCGACGACGTCCAGACCATGTCCGGCGGGCGGCTCGCCATCGAGATGTTCTACTCGTCCTCCGTGGTGGGCTCGGTCGAGACCTTCGACGCGGCGGCCACGGGCATCCTCGATTGCGACATGACCGGCGGCGCCTACCAGACCGGCAAGAACGCGGCCTTCCAGTTCGTCGGCGACATCATGGGCGGCTACGACACGCCCTGGCAGCAATACGCCTGGCTCTACCACGGCGGCGGCCGAGAGGCGGCGAACGAGCTCTACAACGCCCAGGGCATGCACCTGGTCGGCTGGTGGGTCTACGGCCAGGAGTCGCTGTCCTCGTCGAAGCCGATCGCGGGCCCGGAAGACCTGAAGGACTGGAAGTTCCGCTCGCCCCCGGGCATGGAGACCGAGATCTTCGCCAAGCTCGGCGCCTCGCCCATCGTGATGGACTTCACCGACATCTTCACCGCGCTCGAGACCGGCGTGATCGATGGGGCGGACGCCTCCGGCCTGGCCAACAATGTGGGCCTCGGCCTCTACGACCTGGTCAACCACGCGACCTATCCCGGCTTCCACTCCATGCCGTCCGACCACCTGGCCTGCAACAAGGACGTCTGGGAGGGCCTGCCGGAGGACATCCGGCGGATCATCGACACCGCCATGCAGAAGCTCGCCTTCCAGACGGCGCTGACCTTCGAGGTGAAGAACCGCGAGGCCGCGGCGAAGCTGCGTCAGCAGGGGGTCAACCTCTATGACTGGTCCGAGGAGGACCGCAAGACCTTCCGCGACGCGGCCCAGGCCACCTGGAAGGAGTGGGCCGAGAAGTCGCCCGAGGCGGCGGCGCTGGTCGACAGCCACATCTCCTTCATGACGACGCTGGGGCTGATCGAGGAGTAGGATCCGCCAGGGCGGACGATGCGCGGCGGGCCCCGGCTGACGGGGCCCGCCGACCGGTCACGCGTCCGGACCTAAAAGGAAGGGGCGTCCCATGGTTGAGCACGAACCCAGGAGCTGGCTCGATCGCCTGAGCCTCGCCATTAGCCGCGTTGCCATGCTGATCACCGCCTACATC
>JBEPXW010000431.1:0-2623 GCA_041641715.1 Pseudomonadota bacterium | reverse complement strand
GGTCCCAACGCTCGGCGAGAGCCTTGAGCGCGGGGCGCCCCTCGTCGCGCCAGCCGCCGCCGCCGGCGAGGAGGACCGGGCGTTCGGCGTCGGCCAGCATCCGGCCCGCCGCGGCCAGCGCCTCGCCGTCGACGCCGGGCTCGGGCGGCGCGGCGCGGGGGCAGGGCCGGGCCTCCGTGGTCTCGGTCAGCATGTCCTCGGGCAGCGCCACGACCACCGGCCCGGGGCGCCCCGACATCGCCACGTGGAAGGCGCGGCTCAGGATCTCCGGCACCCGGGCCGGGTCGTCGATCTCGACCGCCCACTTGGCGACCGTGCCGTAGAAGGCGGGGTAGTCGATCTCCTGGAACGCCTCGCGGCCGCGCATGCCCCGCGCCACCTGGCCGATGAAAAGGATCATCGGCGAGGCGTTCTGCTTCGCCGTGTGCACCCCGATCGAGGCATTCGTCGCCCCAGGGCCCCGCGTCACGAAAGCGACGCCCGGCCGGCCCGAGAGCTTGCCCCAGGCCTCGGCCATGAAGGCGGCGCCGCCCTCCTGGCGGCAGATCACGAAGCGGACGGGACTGTCGTGAAGCGCGTCGAGCACCGCCAGATAGCTCTCGCCCGGCACGCCGAAGGCGCAGGTCACGCCCTGGGCCTCCAGGCAATCGATCAGCAGCTCTCCGCCCGTCCGCATCGCGCGCGCCCTCCCTTCTCGGCCTGTCGCACGTTCGACAACGCCGCGCGTGCGAAGTCAACCAGGCGGACATCAACGATTGACCCTCGCCGTGCGCGTCGGATTATGGGTCGGGGCCAACGCGGAGGCAGCCATGGTCGAGCGCCCGAGCTTCACCGTCGGCATCGAGGAGGAGTACCTCATCGTCGACCGCGAGACGCGCGACCTCGTGCGCGAGCCCGAGACGCGCTTCCTCGAGCGCTGCGCCGAGCTGGTCGGCGAGCGGGTCGCGCCCGAATACCTGCAGTGCCAGATCGAGGTCGGGACCCGCCCGCACGGCAGCGTGCCCGAGGCCGCGACCGAGCTCGCCGAGCTGCGGCAAGCGGTGGCGGAGGTGGCGGGCGACTTCGGCTACGCGCCGATCGCCGCCTCGACCCATCCCTTCGCCGAGTGGCGCACCCAGACGCACACGCGCAAGCCGCGCTACGACGAGCTGCGCGCCGATCTCGCCGGCGCCGTCCGCCGGCTGCTCATCTGCGGCTGCCATGTGCATGTCGGCATCGAGGACGAGGACCTGCGCATCGACCTGATGAGCCAGGCTGCCTATTTCCTGCCGCACCTCCTGGCGCTCTCCTGCTCCTCGCCCTTCTGGGGCGGCGAGGATTCCGGGCTCGCCAGCTACCGCCTCACGGTGTTCGACGCGCTGCCGCGGACGGGCCTGCCGGACATGCTCGGCTCCTATGGCGAGTACCGGCGCCTGGTCGACCAGCTCGTCTCGGCGGGCTGCATCGAGGACGCCACCAAGATCTGGTGGGACGTGCGCCCCTCGGCGAAGTTCCCGACCGTCGAGCAGCGCGTCACGGATGTCTGCTCGCGGCTCGAGGACGCGGCCTGCCTCGCGGCGATGTTCCAGTCGCTCATGGCCTTCCTCTACCGGCTGCGCTCGCGCAACCAGCGCTGGCGCATCTATCCGCCGACCCTGATCCGCGAGAACCGGTGGCGCGCGCAGCGCTACGGCGTCAACGGCAAGCTGGTCGACCACGGCCGCCGCCAGCTCGCCCCCTTCGCCGACCTGATCGAGGAGTGGATCGAGTTCGTGAGCCCGGACGCGGAGATGCTGGGCTGCAAGGCGGAGGTTCTGCACGCCCGGCGCCTGGTCCGCGATGGCACATCGGCCGACCGCCAGCGCGCCGTGCACGAGAAGGCCATGGCCGACGGCGCGGGGCCACGCGACGCGCTGCGCGCCGTGGTCGACGCGTTGATCGGGGAGTTTCTGCCCGGCTAAGGGGAAGCGCATGAGTCTCAACCGCGTCGCACAACGCGGAGTCCAGACGTGGCGGAAGTCGCGGCATATCTCGAAGGATTTGACCTGGGTTCCGCCCGCCGCGATGGACGCAGTGGCGGATGCCCCGGACCGCGGAGGGCGGGGCGCGGCCGGCGGCAGACCTCATCGCGCTTGTGAAGACGTGCCGACGCTCCGGCCACCGCCGGACCACGACGCTACTGCGCCAGGCGCGCCGGGTAGCGAACGGGAAGCCGGTTGAGCGGCTTCGGAGGCGCGAGGGGCTGAACGCTCCAAGGAAGCCGCCGAAGAGGGGCCGGCTCTGGCTCAACGACGGATCATGTATTCGTCTTCGGCCGGAACGGGTATCATGTCCGGGCCTGCGACCTCGTCGAGCCCCGGAGCCATGACCGGCGGACGTGTTGCATGCTCTGCGTCGTGGATGCGCTGGCGCAGGAGGCGCTGGCAATGTGGGTCGACCGCAGGCTGCACTTTTGCCGATGTGACCGAGACCCTGGCCGAGCTGATGCTCGAGCGCGGCACGCCGGCAAAAATCGGCTCCGACAATGGTACCGAGTTCGTCGCCAAAGGCTCCCGCCGGGCACCGAGATAAAGCCGTGGTTCCAAGACGAAGCCCGGGTCCGGGAAAAGAACGCCCTCACCCGACGCCGGGTGCGGCGCGGCAC
>JBEPXW010000430.1:0-2639 GCA_041641715.1 Pseudomonadota bacterium | reverse complement strand
CCAGAAGATGAAGGCGAGCACGGCGACGCCGATCACGGTGGGCACGAACTTGCCGGCCACGGCGTCCGCCAGCTTCTGGATCGGCGCGCGGCTGCGCTGTGCCTCGGCGACCATCTCGACGATCTGGGAGAGCATGGTGTCCCGGCCGACGCGCGTCGCCTGCATCACCAGCGTACCCGTGCCGTTGATCGTGGCGCCGGTCACCTTGTCGCCCTCGACCTTCTCGACCGGCACCGGCTCGCCCGTCAGCATCGATTCGTCGACCGAGGAGCGACCCTCGACCGCCTCGCCATCCACCGGGATCTTGTCGCCCGGGCGCACGCGCAGCCGGTTGCCGACCTGCACCTCCTCGAGCGGCACCTCCTCCTCGGAGCCGTCCGCGTTGACGCGCCGGGCGGTCTTGGCGGCGAGGTCCATCAGCGCGCGGATCGCCTGACCGGTGCGCTCGCGCGCGCCGAGTTCCATGATCTGGCCGACGAGGACGAGCACGACGATCACGGCGCCGGCCTCGAAGTAGACGCCAACATTGCCCTCGGCGTCACGGAAGCCCTCGGGAAAGATGCCGGGGGCCAGCACCGCGACGACGCTGAAGGCATAGGCCGCCGCCACACCCATGCCGATCAGGCTGAACATGTTGAGGTTCATGGTGCGGAAGGACTTCCAGCCGCGCACCAGGAACGGCCAGCCGGACCAGAGGATCACCGGGGTCGCCAACACCAGCTCGATCCATTGCGCGAGGGTCTCGCCGATCCACTGCCGTACCGGGATCCCGACCATGGGACCCATCGCCAGAACCAGGATCGGCACGGTCGGCGCGGCGCCGACCCAGAACCGGCGCCTGAAGTCCACGAGCTCCGGGTTCGGCCCCTCGTCGGCCGCCGGCACGCCCTTCGGCTCGAGCGCCATGCCGCAGAGCGGGCATTCGCCCGGCCCGACCTGCTCGATCTCCGGGTGCATCGGGCAGGTGTAAACGGTGCCCTCCGGCATCGGCTCGGGAACCGGGCGACCCTCGAGGTACGTCCCGGGTTCGGCCTCGAACCTCTCGCGGCAGCCGGCCGAGCAAAAGTAGAACCGCTCGCCCGCGTGCCTGGCCAAGTGCGTCGCAGTGGCACGGTCGACCTTCATGCCGCAAACGGGGTCGGTGGCCGTGGTGTAGGCCGCGGGATCGGCGGCGAACTTGTCGCGGCAGTGCGCCGAGCAGAAGTGGTAGGTGTGGCCCGCGTGCTCATGGATCGGCGTGTCCGCATTAGAGTCCACCGTCATGCCGCAGACGGGATCGCGGAAGACCGGCATCTCAAGCGTCCGGGCGGCGTGAGGGATGTCGTCGGCGTTCATTTCCCTCTCCGTAGGATTCTGCGCATGGGCTCTTGAACGGCGGATGGCCGGAATATAGAGATTCCAGCAACTGGAAGGTCAATCAGTCCGCTCCCGCGTGCCCGGCGAATGGGAGCGGTTGATTGCCGCACCCCATGGGTGTGCCCGGAGAGGGATGAAACACGGAGAATGAGTGACGAGAGGACACGTAGAATGAACATCAAGAACGTCGCCGATGTCAGCCGGTTGCCGGCCAAGACGATCCGCTACTACGAGGACATCGGGCTCATCACGCCGTCGCGGGCGGCGAACGGCTACCGGCGCTTTTCGCAGAGCGACCTGCACAAGCTGGCCTTTATCGGCCGCGCAAGGAACCTCGGCTTCACCATCGAGGACTGTCGAATGCTCCTCTCCCTCTACGACGACCAGCGCCGCGCCAGCGCCGACGTCAAGCGCGTCGCGAAGGAGCATCTGCGGCGGATAGAGCAGAAGATCGTCGAGCTGGAGTCGATCCGGCGCACCCTCACCGGCCTCGTGGAGACCTGCCACGGCGATGACCGCCCCGACTGCCCGATCCTCGAGGATCTGTCGAACGGGTCTGAAATCGTCGCCGACGCTTCCTGACACGCCGGACAGCACGACCATTCGCGCGGCGACGGAATAGGATCCGCCGAGCCTCGGTTCGATCTCCCGGCGCCGTGCCCCCACAAGGGCTGGCGAGTCGAAATGCCGCACCGGCTCGTTGTGGCAATCGGGCAATCTCCGGGGCAAGGCTCTAGGAGCCGTCGGATACGCAGGCTTCGCGGTTCAAGGATATGGAGCGGACACTGACTCTGCTGCTTGCTCTCCTGGTCGCGCTTGCGCCCCTCGCACCGGCCGAAGCCGGAGAGTGGCACGCACAGGCGACCGACCCCGTCGGCATCCCGGACGGGAGCATCCCATTCGGGGGCGCTCACGCTCACGAAAATCGGCCGAGCACGCCGGCCGGAGATGGGAGCCGGGCGACCGGCTGCTCGCTCGTCGTCAGCCACTGCGTGGTGGCGCTGCCGTCGCTGCCCGGCCGCGTCTTCCCGGCAGAGCAGACCGTGGCAGCCCGCCTCTCGCTTCATCCAGAAGAGTCAGCCAAGGGCGTCATTCTGACGTCGGAGCCGCCGCCTCCGCGCGCCTGACTCTGTCTAGACGGGCATCACCGTTCCACCCCGCCCGCGCGGGCGGGGAGAAGGGCACCATGTGCCGGACAGAAATATCCACACAGACCAAAGGCAGAAAGGAACGAACAATGAGCTTCGACATTCGTCGCGCCGCGTTTGCGTCGGCGCTGATGA
>JBEPXW010000429.1:1286-2644 GCA_041641715.1 Pseudomonadota bacterium | reverse complement strand
CGTTGCGCTGAATCGTCTGCGTGATGATGAAGGTGCGCCCCTGGTGCCCCTCGCAATGGGTCACCTCGAGCACGGGGATGCGCTCGAGACAGGGCTCGATGAACTTCTTGAAAACGCCGTTTGCGCCCATGATTACAACCTACGCTTGCATGATCTTTCCCCGGTACCACCTTAGCGCAAATCGGGGCGCCCCAAAAGCAGAATTGCCAAGTCGAGAATAGGGCCCCGAAGATGAAATTTTGGTAAGTTTCGTAACGGGACGCGGAAAACATGCGAATTTGGTTTAGAATGCCTGAAGAATGCGTTGATTCGGGAGCGGCCGTGTTCGCGACGGCGCCGAGCGAAATGTTGCAGTCGGGCGGACCCGCCGGGTGCGCTCGCGCCCCGCGGGAGCGGCGCCTCGCGCGGTCGCGCGGGGCATCAAAGCGCCACATTTACGGCGTATTAACGTTCCCACGCGGGAGCGGCGCCGGCCCGGGCCCGAAACGGCCGGCTCACGTCTTGCCAGAGGTTGGATGTTCGGATTGGGGGAACGGGTATGAGTGCTGAAGGCCAGGTCGCGGGCGGGCAGGCCGCGACGCAGTCGGTGACCGACGCCGGGGCCGTCGCGGGCGCGTCGCGGACGCGTGACAGCGGGCGCCCGAAGGCGCCGCGCTCGCTGCGCGAGACGGGGCTCGAGGAAGGCTTCCTGACCGATCTCCTGCTCAAGATCATGTACCGCATGGGCCTCGAGCGGGCCTCCGAGATCAGCCAGGTCATGAAGCTCTCGGTCGGCATCGTCGACGAGCTGCTCGGCATCTGCCAGGACCTCAAGCTGGTCGAGACGCTGGGCCAGCGCGGCGCCTCGCTGACCGCCGAGATGCGCTACGAGCTCTCCGGCCACGGCCGCCGCCGCGCCGCCGAGGCGCTCGCCAAGTCCGAGTACGCCGGCCCCGCGCCCGTGCCGCTCGCCGACTTCGTCGCCCAGTGCAAGGCGCAGTCGATCCGCAACGAGGTGCTCTCGCGGCCGATGCTCGAGCGCGTGTTCCGCGAGCTGACGCTCGCCGAGGACCTCATGGAGCAGATCGGCCCGGCGGTGAACTCGGGCCAGTCGATCATGCTCTACGGCCCCGCCGGTAACGGCAAGTCGTCGATCGCCATCGCCATTCCGATGGCCTACCAGGACCAGGTCTACCTTCCCTACTGCTTCGAGGTGGATAACCAGGTCATCACCATGTACGACCCCACGGTCCACGAGCGCCTCGACTCCGACGACGACGAGAACAGCGAGGGCCTGCGCCGCGGCTCGAAGTGGGACAAGCGCTACGTGGTCTGCCGCCGGCCGGCGGTGATCGCGGGCGGCGAGCTGACGCTCGAGT
>JBEPXW010000429.1:0-1276 GCA_041641715.1 Pseudomonadota bacterium | reverse complement strand
GGCGGCGTCATGGTCGTGGACGACTTCGGCCGCCAGCGCCACACGCCGCAGGAGATGATCAACCGCCTGATCATCCCGCTCGAGGTCAAGACGGACTACCTGTCGCTGCAGACGGGGCGCAAGTTCGCGGTGCCCTTCGACCCGGTGGTGATCTTCTCGACCAACATCCCGCCGGCGGCGCTGGCCGACGAGGCGGCCCTGCGCCGTCTGCGCTACAAGATCCTGGTCGGCCAGCCGAGCGAGGAGCTCTACATCAAGATCTTCGTGCGCTGCGCCAAGAAGTTCGGCCTCGACGTGCAGCCCGAGATCCTCGAGTATCTGCTCCTCGAGCTCTACCCGAACCAGCCGGGGGCGGAGCTGCACGCCTTCCACCCCCGCTTCCTGATCGAGCAGACGCTGTCGATCTGCACCTACGAGGGGGTGAAGCCGGAGCTTCGCAAGGACTTCCTGAAGCGCGCCTGGATCAACCTGTTCTCCAAGGAGTGACGGGCGGCGCGCCACGCTTGCCGCGCGGGAGGCGGGGGTCTGGGGTTCCCCTCGCCTCTCGGCTTTTCGGGGGCCGGCCATGGCCCGCAAAAGGGCCTGCCGGTTGTCCCGGCGACACCGGTCTCGCGCCCGGGTTGACGGGTTTTTACCGGAAACGACAAATACTTATCACGCCACACCGCTGACGCGGACCTGCCCCATGGCTGACATATTCCGGGGCGACCTTCGGGCGCGTGGGAATTTTGGGGTGGAGTTGGAACCATGGCCGAACCGGTCACTTTCGGCACCGAGCCCGAGAAGGTGGATGACGGCTTCGCGGCGCTCGCGGGGCTTCAGGACGGCTTCCTCGGCACGGGCTACTCGACGTCGGTCGAGCTTTCGTTCCTCGCGATGGCGGCGATCCTGACCTGGGTCACCTACGAGACGACCCGGTACCTGCTGGCGGTCACGGGCCTCGGCGAGCGCATGGTGGAGAAGCTGCGCTCGCGCGAGTGAGCGCCGGCCGGGGCAGGCCGGCGCGGCATGCGCGTGACTGTCTCGGGAGCGTTCGGCCGGGCCGGCCGCTCGGGACGCGCAGGCGCCTTCCCGGGCCTTCAGACGAAGGCCAGCGTGGTGCCGAAGGCGGTGAACGCGATCGCCAGGGGATACAGCAGGTAGCTCATCTCGGGCCTCTCTCTCGCCGTGCCGGTCGCGGCGGATCCGGCGGGTGATTCGTCTTGACTGCCCCCTCGATAGCCCGCAGTGGCAAATCGCGACTGTAGCGATCGTCACAATCCCATGGACCGCCGTC
>JBEPXW010000428.1:0-2647 GCA_041641715.1 Pseudomonadota bacterium | reverse complement strand
CTCTCGCGCCAGGGTGGTCTCTCTCTCCTGGGAGGTCTGCTCGAGCCGGCTCTCGAGGGCGGCAAGCCGCGTCTCCGCCTGCCGCTCGCCTTCCGCGAGTTGCGCTTCCGCCTCCTGGCGCGCCAGCTCGGCGGCCTCCCGGGCCGTTTCCGCCGCGTGCAGGCGCTCGCTCAGCCGCTCGAGGCGGGCCTCGGTGCCGGTCCCCAGACCCCCGAACCGTGCCCAGAGCCAGTGCAGGAGCGCGCCGAGGCCGACCGCGCCGAGCAGGACCGCGGCGATGGCCACGCCGAGTTGCGCCTCGGTCAGCATGCCGCCTGCCTCGTGCGGCACTCGAGCGCCTTGAAGCCGATCCTCCGGTTCTTCGCCCGCCCCGTCTCGGTGTCATTGCTCGCGACCGGCACGTCCTCGCCGTAGCCCCGGGCGGCAAGCTGCGCGAGGGGCACGCCCCGCGCAATCAGTGCATCGAGCACCGCTTCCGCCCGCAACCGGCTGAGGCGCTGGTTCAGGTCCTCGGCACCGCGACTGTCGGTATGCCCGCCGATCTCGATGCGGGTGCCGGGGCACCGGCCGAGGATCACGGACAGCCGGTCGAGTGCCGCATCGCTGCCCGGCTCGAAAACGGCTTCGCCGGGCGCGAATCCGATCGGACGCTCGCCCATCACGTCATTGAGCAGCCGGACGCAGCGGGCGGCCGTCGGCGTCGCCGCGGCCGCGCGCGCGGGCAGGTCGACGGTCAGCGCGGTCTCGACAGCGTAGCCCTCGGGTGCCTCGCGCACGGCCCTCCGGTGGATGCGGCCAGCCTCGGCGGGTGCCTCCACCTGCCCGGAAACCCGAATGCGGCCCGGTCGCACAGCGACCTCCCCCTCCGCGACCCGGCCGAGCGCGTCCAGAGCGACGAGTACCGCGGGCTCCCAGCCGGCCGGCGCGCCGGTCGCCGAGGCTGCTTCTGTCACCTGGGCCTCCACCGTTCCGAGCTGCGCCTCGGCATAGGTCTCGACCATCCGGCGCGCGGTCTCGTTCGGCACCAGGCCCCGGACCCTCGCGCCGTCCGCTGCGCGGCGCGCCCGAAGCCGGTAGAGCGCCCCCCTTTCCCGGGTGCTTGGCGTCCTCGCCTCGGCAACGCCGGCGAGCGCATATCCCTCGGGCAGGCTCTCCGCCAGCACCGCCCGGGCGCTCTCAAGGCCCGCGCCCGAGTCATGGGGCAGCGCGTCGAGCATAGCCGTCCGGTACTCGAGACGAAAGCGTCCGGCCGGGACGGACTCGAGCGCCGCGAGCCCGGCCTCCACCGCATCAACCCACGCGCCCGGCGGGCCGCCCAGTGCGACCACGCAGCGCCGCTCGCCCGGTGCCACCCCGAGCCGGCCGAGGGCCGACTCGAGACGGACCGCCTCCTCCGCGTCGCGGGCATGGCAGAGCTCGGCGCGGATCTCGCCCGAGGCGTCCCCGACGGCTGCGAAAGCGAAGGGCACCGCGACGCGTGCCGGCTGGCGCAGGTTGAGGGTCAGCCGGACGCCGTCCCCGGCCCGCGCCAGCAGCGACTCGGTCAGCTTCTCCCGTTGCGTCTCGTCCGCCGCCAGGCCTTCGACGCGCACCAGCCCCGGCTCTATTCGCACATACGCATCCGGCAGACGCGTGACGGCTTCGACCGCCATCGCGAGCTCGGGCCCCCAGTCCGCGCCCGGGGGAGCGGCGTTGGTCCCCGTGAGGTCGCGCAGCTCGAGCTTGGGCGCCACGGCCTTGAGCCGGTCGACCAGCCGGGCGCGCATCGCTCCACCGTGGAACCGCCCGGTCATCGTGACGCCCGGCCCGTTGCGCATAAGCTCGATCACCACCGGCTCGCGCGCCGGGGGCGGTGCAAGCGAAACGGTGGCGTGATCGGTCACGGCGGCGAACGGCGTCGTGGCCCGTGCGGTCTCGAGGGCGAGGTCGCGCGCCTCCGCGTCCGGTGCGCGGCCGTGCAATTCGAGGCGCAAGCCGTCCGCGCGCAGGCGCGCCCAGTCCAGTCCGATAACGGAAAGCCCGTGCGCAGCGCGCTCGAGCAACAGCCGCTCGATCGCCCGGGCCCCCCGCTCACCGACCCAAAGAGCCCCCGCGCCGATCGCCAGCAGCACCAGGACGAGGATCCCGTGACGCATCATGCGAGCCCGTTCCTTTTGCGTGCCGGTCCCTGCTACCGGCGAGGAATCGCACAGCGCGCGGGAAGCCGCAACTCTCTGGATCGACCTCCGACGCTGTGCCATGCTCGTGCCGGCCGCTGGAGGGGAGAGCACCACCCGCATGACACCACGAGAGACCCCCCTCGCCTACCCCGACACCGCAACCCCGGGCCGTGTGATCGCCCATCGCGGGGCGAGCCGGGTCGCGCCCGAGAACACGCTCGCCGCCTTCCGAGAGTGTGTCCGCCAGGGCGCCCGCTGGATCGAGTTCGACGTGTCGCTGCTCGGAGACGGCACAGCGGTCGTCCATCACGACGCCACGCTCGACCGCTGCACGGACGGCACGGGCCCGCTTACGCGGCTTGAGGCGCGCGATCTCGCCCAAATCGACGCCGGCGGCTGGTTCGGGCCGGGCTTCGCCGGCGAGCCGCTCCCGACGCTCGAGCAGACCCTCGACCTGATCGAGGCGCTGGGGCTGTCCGCCAATCTAG
>JBEPXW010000427.1:0-2647 GCA_041641715.1 Pseudomonadota bacterium | reverse complement strand
GGCAGCTGGCTTCACCCCGCTCGCCGCAATACATGCCTTTCCGGTCCACCAGATTGATGCGCGGGCAGACCGAGAGGTAGTCGTGGGCGACGAAATCGAAGGGCAGGTCCAGAGGCTCGATCAGCCGGGCGAAGCGACCGGCGGCGGCGGCGCCGAAATCCGCCAGATGGTGGATCTGCACCTCGCGGACGCCGAGCGCGGCAAGGAGCTCCGGCAACTCCGGACCGGCTAGCGGCACCGCGGCGAGTGACGGAAGCTCCGCCACGTCCGGATGGCTCAACCGCGCCGTCTTTCGCCCGCCCGCGCCGCCTGTCAGGAGCACGGCCCCCCTGCCCGCGGCCCGAAGCCGGGCGACCTCCTCCTCGACATGCTGCTGCGTGCCGCCGCCGAGCGAGTGCGTCACCAGCAGGACCTTCTCGCCCGGGCTCGCCCGCTTCAGCCGCTCCACGTCGATCGCGCGGCGCAGGGGCGCCAGCGGATCCTCGGCGATATACCGGTGGACCGTGCGCACATAGCCGGGATGCCGCCGCTCGACCACGGTGAGCGCCGCCTCGGCGCGCGTGTCGCGCGAGTCGCCAAAGGAGGTCTGGCCCAGATGCCGGACGAACACGTCCCCGGCAATCAGATTGCGCAGCCCCGCCCGGATGGCCCGCTGCGAGAAGTCGTTCTCCTCGCCATAGCCGCGCCCGAACGCCACCTCGTCGAGCATGCCGACCCGCTCGATCGCATCCCGTCGCACATATGTGGCGAAGCCGACGCAGGTCGGGGCCTCGACCATGCGCCCGGCATTGACCCGGGACGCGATGTCGTCGATCTCGCTCCAGGCGATCTCGAGGGCCTCGAAATTGTCGGTCACGAAGCGCGGATAGCTGCAGATCGTGCCGTTGTTGGTCAGCGGCGTGACGGTCGCGATATCGTCGGCCGAGCGCGCGGCGCGGCGCAGCCTGTCGAGCCAGTCGCCGTAGACCTCGGTGTCGGAGTTCAGCCAGACCACGTCGCGCCCGCCATGCAGGGCCATGCCGCGGTTGATGGCGGCGACGAAGCCGCGGTTGCCGGGCTGCGCCACGAGCTCGATCACCCCCTGCCGGGCCAGCCGGGCGAGGTCGGCCCTGAGCGCCGCGTCGGGGCCGCAGTCGTCGATCACCACCAAGGCGAAAGGTGTCTCGCTCTCGGCCTCGAGCACGCTGGCGAGGCAGCGCAGCGTCTCGGCCCGGCCCCGGTAGACCGGCACGATGACATCGACCTCGGGCGCGCCGGGCCGCGGCGCCATCCGCTCGAGCCGACCGAGCGCCTCTCCCGCGGCGGCGGCCTCGTCCTGCCGGCTCCGGGCAGGGCTCGCGCGGCGGGCGCCATGCACCGAGGGACCAAGCCCGCGCCTGCGACCGACGGCGTGCCAGTGGGCGAGCGCGCTGACGCGAGCGTCCTGTCCCAGCCCGGCCTGCCGCCGGTAGCCCATATCGTCAAACGCCGGGTTCGGATTGCGCCCTTCGGCCCAGCCATCGGCCAGATAATGGGCCAGCGGATCCACGCCCGCCTGCTGCACGTCGGGGTTGCAGGCGAGGTAATGGGCGGGGTTGAAGTGCGGATTGTCGACCGAGGACAGAAGGCGCCTCTCCACCGCCAGTATCGTGCGTCGCGGCAGCGTGCGAAGCCGGGGCACCGCCAGGATCAGCCGCAGCAGCATGCGCGCGCCGCGCTCGGTCGCGCGCCGGCGCACATGCCCGGCGCGCCAGACGAGCCCGCGCAACGCCATGCCCGTGCGCATGAGTGCCAGACGGGGCGGCGACATGGCGGGGCGCCTCTCACGCTGCCGCATCGAACTCGACCTCCATCAACTGCGACCACAGTCGGCGTTGCGCGTCCGCCCGGTTCAGCATGCCGGCCAGCGTGGTTGCGCGTTCCGCCAGCTCGCGCATCCGGCTCGGCCGGCTGATCAGGGCCTCGATCGCCGCGCGCCACTCCCGCGGATCATTGCCAAGGACCAGCCCGGCCCCCGCCGCGCCGGCGCGCCATGCCTCGGGCCAGGAGCGCGAGTAGAGCGGCGCCGCGCCGACCAGCCCGTGCTCGATCAGCTTGTTGATCGAGCGGGCCCGGTTGAAGGGCGTGTCCATCAGCGGGTAGAGCGCGAGGTGGAAGCGCCGACCCCTCAGCGCCGCGCGGTAGATGCTCCAGCCGCCGGCCGGGATCTGAATGATGCGCGGATGCGCCTCCAGCGTCGGCGGGATCCGGTGACGCTCGGAAAGGTGAAAGCGTAGCCGGGGATGGTCCGCCAGCACCTCCTCGATCACCGGCCAGAGGAAGGCCAGGTCGGCCCGGTGGACGATGCCGCCGAGATAGCCGACCTCGATCCAGCCCTCGCCGGCCTCGAGCGGTCCGAAATGGCTGCAGCCGACCACCGGCTCGGACCAGTACGGGTGGATGACGTGCGTCTCGACGATGCCATCGAAGCGGCGCGCCAGCTCGGCCGAGCTGACCACCACCGCGTCGGCGCGGCAGGCCACGCGGCGGCAGGTGGCGCGCTCGACCAGCCGGAGCTTCTGGCGGTAGAGGAACGGCAGGCTCGCGTCGCCCGTTCCCTCCTCCACCGCGTCGTCAACGAAGTAGATCAGCCGCTGCCCGGGCGCCAGTACGGCCCTCAGGTCATGGC
>JBEPXW010000426.1:0-2660 GCA_041641715.1 Pseudomonadota bacterium | reverse complement strand
CCGGCGCCAGCACGCGCGCGATCTCGTGGAAGACCCGCGGGCGGGCGCAGTGGTGGATCGAGGACCAGGAGAAGACGAGGTCGAAGGCACCGTCCGCGAAGGGCAGGGTCTCGGCGGGGATCGTGTGGAACACCACCGGCGTGCCGTAGGCCGCCTCGTAGTCCCCGTGCGCCTTGCGGAGCCGTGCGAGGCCGAGCGTCTGCGTGCCGGGCGAGACGTCGACATTGTCGACCCGGGCCGGCCGCTCCGGCAGCCAGTAGATCAGGTTCTGGGCGGAGCCGCCGAGGTCGAGGATCCGCTTGCCGGCGAGGGCGATCCCGATGCCGGCCGCGTCCCGGGCGGCGCGGACCGCCGGCCGCTGCCGGAGCCAGGCCTCGAGCCCGTACTCGGCGCCCGCCTCGCCCGACCGGCGGACATGCGCGAGGCCGGGCGCGTGGTCCACGGCCCACTGGTCGAACTTCGACGCCTCGTCGTGCCCGCGCGCGATCACCCACGGGTCGACGCCCATGGCCGACCAGTCCCAGGCCACCCGCCGCTGGTCGGGAATCCAGGTGCCGAGAACCCGGCCGCCGTCCCTGACCTCATCGCCGACGAGCTCGGGCGGCCCCTTGCAGGCGGCGAGGACGTCCTCCGGGGGGATCATGCGCCGGTCCGCGCCGCGGGCGGTTGGAAACCGGACGGCCTCACTGGGCCGTCGCGCACTCGGCGTCGGCGCCCTCGGCGCCGCGCTGGCCTTCGTCCCAGCAGCCACGGAAGACCGAGCCGCCGGCATAGATCATCTCGCCGTAGCCGTGCTGCTTGCCCTCGACGAAGCGGCCCTTGTAGACGTCGCCGTTGGGGTAGGTGGCCGTCCCCTCGCCGTGGATCTCGCCGTCCTTCCAGCCGCCCTCGTAGGTGAAGCCGTCGGCCAGCGTCAGCTTGCCCCGGCCGTGGCGCTGGTCGTCCTTCATCTCGCCGACATAGACCGCGCCGTCGGGGTACTCGACCCGGCCCTCGCCGGTGCGCACGCCCTCGACCCACTCGCCTTCGTAGACGGTGCCGTCCTCGTAGATGATCCTGCCCTGGCCGTGGTGGCGGGCGGCGAGGAACTCGCCCTCGTAGACCGAGCCGTTGGCGTAGATGGCGATGCCGCTGCCGGTGACCTCGCCCGCGACCCAGTCGCCTTCGTAGGACGAGCCGTCGGCGTAGACGATCTTGCCCTGGCCGTGCGGCTTCCCGTCGCGGAACGCGCCGGTGTAGACCGAGCCGTTGGCGTAGGTGGCCTCGCCCGTGCCCTCGATCCGACCCTCGACCCACTGGCCCTCGTAGCGGTAGCCGCCGGCGCCGACGAACGAGCCCTGGCCGTGGCGCTCGCCGTTTACGAACGCGCCCTCGTAGACGTCGCCGTTGGCGTAGGTGGCGGTGCCCTGGCCGTGCCGCTTGCCGTCGCGGAACTCGCCCTGGTAGCGGTCGCCGTTGGGGTAGAGGGCGACGCCCGTGCCGGTGATCTCGCCCTCGGTCCACTCGCCCTCGTAGGTGAAGCCGTCCGCCAGCGTGATCTTGCCATGGCCGTGGCGCAGGCCGTCCACGAAGTCGCCCTCGTAGACGCTGCCGTCGGGGTAGGTCACGCGGCCCTCGCCGTGCTGGCGGCCCTCGACCCAGTCGCCCTCGTAGCGGTAGCCGTTCTCGCGGATCATCACGCCGTGGCCGTGATGGGCCGCGTCCTTGAACTCGCCCTCGTAGCGCATGCCGTTCGGATAGACGGCGACGCCCTGGCCCTCGATGACGCCGTTCTTCCACTCACCCTGGTACCAGCCGCCCTCGGCATAGGTGATCTTGCCGTAGCCGTGCGGGACGCCCTCGGCGAACTCGCCCTCGTAGACCGAGCCGTTGGGGAACCGCGCCCTGCCCTCGCCCTGGATCACGCCGTCGACCCACTCGCCGGTGTACTCGTAGCCGTCCGGCGCGGTGTAGGTGCCCTGTCCGTGCTGCTTGCCGTCGCGGAACTCGCCCGTGTAGACGGCGCCCGAGTCATACTCCTTGGTCGCGACCGCGCCGCTCTGGGCGAGTGCGCCGCCCGCGGCGATCAGCGCCGCGATCACTCCGAGAACGACAACCCGCATGCGTAAGCTCTTCTCCCGTCGTGTCGTTTGCGTTCTGACCGCCTGGATTGGCCCGCGGATCGCAGCCTTCGGCCCGGGCGAGAGGCAGTCTATGTTCGTTGTCTGTTTATGACAACGCCTCCATTCCCCTTTGGCCGAGCCGCGTTGCCGCCTGGCCACTTGCCCTCAGGCCGCCGGCGGGTCTAATCCGGGGCGCGCCCCCGCGCAGGAGCCGCCGATGCCCCCGACGCCGCCACAGGACCGTCCGACCGAACGCCTGCGCATAACGCTCGTGCAGGCCAACCCCATCGCCGGCGACGTGGCGGTCAATGCCGACCGCGCGCGCGAGGCGCTGGAGGCCGGCGACAGGGCGGGCGCGGACCTCGTGGTGCTGCCGGAAATGTTCCTCTCCGGCTACCAGGTGCTCGACCTCTCCGTGCGCCCCGCCTTCCTGCGCGACATCCGGACGGCACTCGAGGAGCTGGCGGCGGCGACGCGGGAAGGCGGCCCGGCGATGGCCGTGGGCGGGCCGATGGCCGCCAACCGCCGCGACCCGGAGCAGGACCACCCCGGCGCCTA
>JBEPXW010000425.1:0-2661 GCA_041641715.1 Pseudomonadota bacterium | reverse complement strand
ACGGGCTGTGCGCGTTGGGAAAGGCGCGGCGCCCTTGCTAGGGTCCGGGCGTGACAGAGGGGTATCGGGAAACACGTCGCGAGGCGCCCGAGGCCGCGCGCGTGCGCCGCCCGCGGCTGACTGCGGCCGTGCTGGTTTGCCTGGCGGTGTCCAAGCTGGCCTATCTCGTCGGCGAGGCGGCGGCAGCTGGGGCAGTGGCACGCGTCGCCGCTCTCATGGCAATCGTGCTGGTCGCGCCGCGCTTCGGGCTGCGCGAGTGGCTGCTGTTCGCCGCGGCGCTGGCGCTGGCCGCCGGCCTCGTCGCGCGCGACGGCGACTGGACGGCGGCGCGCGAGGCGCTCGACCGGGGGGCGTTCTTCGCCGCCTTCATCCTGCTGATGATGCTCCTGCGCGAGGCCGCCGCCACCTCGTCCGCCGTCCTGGCGATGGGGCATTTCCTGACGCGCCAACAGCCGGGGCGGCGCTTCCTCGCCACCTTCATCGGCGCGAACCTCACCGCCGCGCTCCTGAACTTCGGCGCCATCAGCCTGCTTGCGCCGCTGATCCAGCGCGGCGTGCGCGCCGAGCCGGCCGAGACGGAGGACGACGCCCGCCGCGCCCGCATCCGCGAGCAGCGCCAGCTCTCGGCGCTGGTGCGCGGCTTCGCCTGCGTCTTCACCTGGGCGCCGACGACGCTGACCCAGGCGATCATCCTCAGCTCGATCCCCGGCGTGGCCGTCAGCCAGATGTTGGTGCTGGGGCTGACGCTCTCGGCCCTTTTCCTGGTGGTCGGCTGGGGCGAGGACCGGCTGCGCTGGGGCAAGCCGCGCCGCCGGGCGCCGGGGGTTCCGGTGGTGCCCTTCCCCTGGAGGGCGGCGGGGGACCTCGCGGTTGTCGCCGGCTGTCTCGGCGCCGGCGCCTGGGCCGCGCGCGCGACGCTGGGGATCGCCACGGCCGAGGCGCTGATGCTGCTCGCGCCCATGATCCTCGCCGGCTGGGTGTTCGCCCAGAATGCGGGGCTGGGGCCGGGCGAGGGGCTGCGCGCGCTCCGCCGCCGCCTCGGCGAGATCGCCGCCGGGCCGATCCCGCTGATGGGGCGCGAGGCGTTCCTGCTCGGCGTCGCCGGATTCATCGGCACGGCGGCGGCGCGACTGGCGCCGATCGACTGGATCGCCGCGCACCTGGCGCTGGAGCATGTGCCGGCGTGGATGTTCCTGACGGCGCTGCCGGTCATCATCGTCGCGGCGGGGAATGTCGCGATCAGCCCGATCATGACGGTCGTGTTCCTCGCCGCGGTGGTCACGGCGCTGCCGGTGATGCCGGCGGCGCCGGAGCTGGTGGCGCTGGGGCTGGCCGTCGGCTGGGGCCTCAGCATGACGACCGCGCCGAACGCGACCGGGCCGATCCTGCTCGCCGGCATCACCGGCCTGCCCACGACGGTGCTGACCTGGCGCTGGAACGGGGTCTACTCGCTCGGCGCGCTGACGGTGGTGGCGGGGCTGTTCTACGCGCTGGCCTGAGCGAAGAAGGCGTCGAGCTCCCGCGCGGTCTCGTCGGGCAGTTCCTCCGCGAGGTAGTGGCCGCAGTCGAGGGCGTGGCCGCGCACGTCCTCGGCCCGCTCACGCCAGAGGGCCAGCGGGTCGAAGCACTTGCCGATGATCCCCTTCGCGCCCCAGAGGCAGAGAAGCGGCATCGCCAGCTTGGCCGTCTCGGCGTCGTCGTGGGTGATGTCGATGCCGGCGGCGGCGCGATAGTCGTCGCACGAGGCGCGGATCGTCTCCGGGTCGCGGAAGGCGGCGACATACTCGTCGAGTGCGCCGTCGAAGATCGCGAGGCCGGCATGGCGCGAGCCGCAGAAGTCCTGCAGAAAGCGGTCCGGTTCGGCGGCGATCATGCGCTCCGGCCGCGGCGGCGGCAGGATGAAGAAGAACCAGTGCCAGTAGGCACGGGCGAATTCCTCGGAGGTGTTGCGGTACATCTCGCGCGTCGGGGCGATGTCGAGGACGGCGATTTGCTCCACCCCGTCGGGCCAGTCGGCGGCGAGGCGGTGCGCCACGCGCCCGCCGCGGTCATGGCCGATCAGGCCGAAGCGGCGATGGCCGAGCGCCTCCATCACCTCGACCTGGTCGCGGGCCATCTCGCGCTTCGAGTAATTCGCGAAGTCCTCGCCCGCCGGTGGTTTCGACGAGGCGCCGTAGCCGCGCATGTCCGGGCAGACCACGGTGAAGCGCCGCGCCAGCGCCGGGGCGACATGGCGCCACATGGCGGAGGTCTGCGGATAGCCGTGCAGGAGCAGCAGCGGCGGGCCAGAGCCGCCGGCGCGCACGCGAATGCGCGCGCCGGAGGTGTCGATGTCGAATTCGTCGAAGCCGGGGATCATGCGGCGCCTCCCGTCCTGGCCCGTCGCGCCTTGACCATCTTCAGCGTCCAACGAGGTTATCAAGCCATTTCAATCACTTGACCCTGTGTCCAAATTTGGACGCCCCTGCGCCGCGATGCCGTGCCGCGGAACTCCGCGCCCCTGGCCGGCCTCAACGTTTCCTCGGCGCCTTGTCGAGCGCGGCGCCGATCTCGATCAGGTTGGCGATCTCGGCCTCGGAGTAGCCAGCCTCAGCGAGGACCTCGCGGGTGTGCTGGCCGAAGCGCGGCGGCCGCAGCCATGCGGCGGCGGGCGGTGTGCGG
>JBEPXW010000424.1:0-2669 GCA_041641715.1 Pseudomonadota bacterium | reverse complement strand
ACTCCGCCGCCGCCTCGCGCGGCGTCGGCGCGGACTTGCCGCCATGCTCCTTCACCCACTTCTCGGCCTTCTCGGCAGTGCGGTTGTAGACGGTGACGTCATGGCCGTCGGCCGCGAGATGGCCC
Source organism: Pseudomonadota bacterium (assembly GCA_041641715.1). Taxonomy (GTDB): domain Bacteria; phylum Pseudomonadota; class Alphaproteobacteria; order Rhodobacterales; family Rhodobacteraceae; genus Thermohalobaculum. Next base: position 2,544 of record JBEPXW010000424.1, on the reverse strand, counting down.
GCCATCGGGTAGCCCATCACGCCGAGGCCCAGGAAAGATACCTTTGCCAATTTTTACTCCCTCGCCTGGTTCTTGCCGTTCACGCTGTTGAACCCCGCGCCCCTATCTGGGAATAGACGGGCCGGGGAGACCAGCGACACACTGTGTGCCGCGGGCGCGCCGGGTCAAGTGCCCAGGAGCGGGAGGACGAGACCGCGATGACCGTGATCCTGCGCTGGCTGCTCCGCCTCTTTGCCGCCGCGACCATCGCGCTCGTCGTCGCGGGGGGTCTCGCCTGGTACCTGGTCTCGCGCTCGCTGCCGGCCTACGAGGGCCGCGTCGCGCTCGCGGGGCTCGAGCAGCCGGTCACCATTACGCGCGACGCCAACGCGGTGCCGCATATCCGCGCCGGGACCGACGCCGACGCCTTCTTCGCCCTAGGCGTGGCGCACGCGCAGGACCGGCTCTGGCAGATGGAGCTGAACCGGAGGGCGGCGCAGGGCATGCTCTCGGCGCTGTTCGGGGCGCGGACGGTGCACGTGGACCGCCTCGTCAAGACGCTCGACATCTACGGTCACGCCAGCCGCTCGCTCGAATACCAGACCGAGGAGACGCGGGCGGCGCTCGAGGCCTACTCGGCGGGCGTCAACGCCTGGATCCGCCACGTCAACGAGGCCGCCCTGGGGCGCGGCGCGCCGGAGCTCTTCCTCTTCGGCGGCGCGCTCGCCCCCTGGACGCCCGAGGATTCGCTCGCCGTCCTCAAGCTGATGGCGCTCAGGCTCACCAACGCCGCGCGGAGCGAGATCCAGCGCGCGCGCTTCCTGCTCGACCTCTCGCCGGAGGCGGTCCGCGACATCCTCGCCGAGGACCCCAACCCGGCTGTGCGGACGCCGCCGCGCTACTCAGACCTGTTCCCCGGCGCGCGGTTCGGCAACGCCGCACCCCCCGCGCCGGACCCCTGGATGCAGGCCTTCGGCCCCGTCGCGCGGCCGGAGATGGCCGGCGCCTCGAACGCCTGGGCGGTGGACGGCAGCCGCGCGTCGGGGGGCGCGCCGCTCCTGGCCAGCGACCCGCATCTCTGGCTCTCGGCGCCGGGCGTCTGGCATCTCGCCGACATCCGCGGCCCCGGCATCTCCGCGATCGGCGGCACGCTGCCGGGCGTGCCGGTGGTGCTGATCGGGCGCAACCGCGACCTCGCCTGGGGGCTCACGACCGCCAACGCCGACGACCAGGACGTGTTCATCGAGAGAGTGAACCCCGACGACCCCGGCCAGTACCGCACGCCCGAGGGCTGGGCGCCCTTCGAGACCCGGCAGATCCGCATCGAGGTCGCCGGCGAGCCGATCCGCGCCGGCGTCGTGCGCGCCACCCGCCACGGGCCGGTGCTGGAGCCCGACCAGCTCGGCGTCGGCACGGTGACGCCCGAGGGCCATGTCGCGGCGCTCGGCTGGACGGCGCTCAGCGACGAGGACCGGACCATGAGCGCCGCCATGGGCGTGATGCGCGCCGGCGGCATCGACGCGGCCGTGGAGGCCAGCGAGATGACCCTCGCCCCGGCGCAGAACCTGGTGCTCGCCGACCGCGAGGGCGTCGCCATGGTGATGGCCGGCCGCGTGCCGCAGCGCAGCGGCGCCAGCGGCAGCCGCGGCAGGGTACCCACGCCCGGCTGGAAGGCCGGCAACGACTGGCTGGGCCTCCGCCCGCCCGAGCGCAACCCGCGCGAGATCCGTCCCGAGGAGGGCGCGGTGGCGAACGCCAATAACCGCATCACCGACGCGCCCTACCCGAACCACGTCAGCCATGACTGGGACGCCCCCTACCGCATCCGGCGGCTCGAGAAGGAGCTCTCGGGCCGCGCCTACCACTCGCGCGAGGGCTTCGTCGCGCTCCAGAACGACGCCGTGTCGGAGATGGCGCGCGCTGTCCTGCCGCTGATCGCCCGCGACTTCTGGTGGGGCGAGGAGCCCGAGGGCGACGAGCGGCGGCGCCAGGCGCTCGACATGCTCAAGAAGTGGAACGGCAACATGGACCGCCACGCGCCCGAGCCGCTGATCTTCTACGAGTGGATGCGCATGCTGACCCGGCGCCTCGCGGCGGACGAGCTCGGGCCGCTGCTCTCCGGCATCGCCGGCCCGCGGCCGCTCTTCGTCGAGCGGGTCTTCCGCGACGTCGACGGCGCCTCGCAGTGGTGCGACGTGGACAAGACGCCCGAGGCGGAGAGCTGCGCCCGGATGGCGGCGCTCGCCTTCGACGACGCGCTCGCCTCGCTGGCGCGCGAGCACGGGCCGAACATGCAGGGCTGGCGCTGGGGGGCGGCGCATGTCGCGGTGCACCGGCACGCGCCGCTCGGGCATGTCGGCCTGCTGGCGCCGATCTTCAACATCACCAACGAGACCTCGGGCGGCAACTATACGCTCCTGCGCGGGCAGACGTCGGGCGACGGCGACGATCCCTTCCGCAACGTCCACGCGGCGGGGATGCGCATGGTGGTGGACTTCGCCGACCCCGACGGCTCGGTGATGATCGCCAGCACGGGGCAGAGCGGGCACCCCTTCTCGCGCTGGT
>JBEPXW010000423.1:0-2670 GCA_041641715.1 Pseudomonadota bacterium | reverse complement strand
CTCGAACGGGAAAACGGGCAACGGCTTCCGGGCTCCTGCAGGCACGGGCCGGCCGCCCGGAAAAAGCCCCGTGGAGCGAAATCCGATCGAGCGGGCGCGGCCCTCGCCCCGCCGGTCAGCCGATGCCGGCCCGCTCGTAGCGGGGCTCGTAGCCCTGCATCGACGCCAGCACCAGACGGCCGGCCACCGTCAGGTCGAGCCCGCCGCAGCTGAGCTCCACCAGCCCGAGGCTCATCAGCCGCTGCGTCAGCGGAAAGGCGAGGTTCCGGCTCGTCCCCGTCCTTCCGTTCACCTGTCCGAGACCCTCCAGGGCGCTCAACTCATCCGGCGTGAGCGCCCGACACAACTCGTCCACTTTCCTGCACATCGCGCATTCGCTCCCACGACAATCCGGCGTCCCACCCTTAAGACGCGCCTTCGCACGGGTCTTTTGGCGCAACTACAATGAACCCTTTAAATATGTGTTTTATTCAAGGCGAAATTCGTGAGACTTCGTGCAGCCCCGCGACACTGTCATCGAATTGTTGCAATCGGGAGACGCCGGCACAACTCCCGGTCAGCCGACGCCGCGCGCGCCCCGCCCGGCGGCGATCTCCTCGATGGCGTCGGCGAGGTCCACGTCCTCGATGTTGACGGCCCCGCGCGCCTGGCGGATCGCATGGGCGCGGGCCAGCACCTCCGCATGGGTCGCCCCCGCCGGCGGCTCGAACTTCCAGGCGGCGAGCTCGAGGCGCAGGCCGAGGGGGTCGAGGAAGTAGATCGACCACATGAAGCCGCGATCGACCTCGCCCGAGTTCGGGATGCCCCGCTCCTCCAGCCGCGCGGCCACCTGCTTGTAGGTGGCGAGGCTGACATGGAAGGCGAGGTGGTGCACCGAGCCGATCTGGTCGGCGACGCGCCCGCCCGCCTGGCGGTCCTCGACGGTGAAGACGGTGATCAGCCGCCCGTCGCCGGGGTCGAAGTAGAGGTGGTTGACGCTGTGGTCGTCTAGGTTCGGCTGCTCGAACACGAAGGGCATGCCGAGCACGCCCTCCCAGAAGTCGATCGAGGTCTGCCGGTCGGCGCCGTTCAGCGTGATGTGGTGCACGCCCTGGGTCTGGATCCGCTTCATCTCTGCCTCCGGTGCCCGTCAGCGAGTGCTGCTGAGCAAGACCATATCCGACCCGGAAGCGGATGCGAATGCCGGACTGCGGCAGTTGGCGATTGACCCGCCTCGCGACCCGCCGTGGTCTTGCGGCCGGGCAAGGGCCAGGAACGATGCCCTGAATTGTGCCCTATTTGTTCAGCGCAATTCCATCGAAAGTTGCACATTTGGACAAATGGGCAACACTCGGCGAATCGACGGCGAACGCCGGATTGTCCTGACCGGCCTTATGCGATCCGGGCGCTCACCCGGTCCTCCTGACGAGTTGCGGAGACGTCGCTGAGGACGCGCGCCAGGTCGAAGAGGCGCCGGCGTTGTGCCTCCGGAATCGCATAGTAGGCGCGCACCAGGTCGAGCGCCTCCTTGTCGGAGAGCAGGTCGCCACGAGCCTCGCCGGTGTCCTCCGCCTGACCCTCAAGCCCCTCGAAGAAAAACGCGACCGGCACTTCGAGCGCCGCTGCGATATCCCAGAGGCGGCTCGAACTGATCCGGTTCGCCCCTGTCTCGTACTTCTGGATCTGCTGGAACTTGATGCCCACCGTGTCGGCGAGTTGCTGCTGGGTCACCCCCTGCATCCAGCGCCGCTGGCGGAGACGTTGTCCGACATGGGTATCCACTTTGCGAGGCATGGTCCTCTCCCCCGTGAAACGCGAGTCTAGGAAGCGTTAAGGTTGATTTTTAATTGCGAACAATTTGAGGCCGAATTGTGACTGGGGCCGACATTTACTATACATGTATTATGGGTGGAATGGCTCAACCTATGGTTGTTCATTTGCGCGCCGCCGGCTGTTCACAAGGCCTCCCGCGGGGGTGCCTCGTCCCGGCGCCAAGACGAGGCACCGCACGCGCCGGAGAGATAGTCCCGATCGCGCCTCGGACCGCCGAAGACCATGGGCGAGCGATCGCTCGCATGCTCGGGCAGCGCACCGGACGCTCCCTCGCCGCTCGAAGCGTCGGTCAAGGGGGCGGCGGAGCCGGGCGGAACCCGGCCCCGACCCGCCACGAGCCGCGCCCGTTCAGTGCACCGTCTCGCCCGCGTTTCGCCGCCGAGCTGCCTCGGCCCGCTCGCCGAACTCGAGGCCGTCCTCGCCGGCGCTCACCGCCAGCGTCTCGCCGTCCTTGAGCGTGCCCGAGAGCAGGAGCTCGGAGAGCGGGTCTTCGAGCGTCTTCTGGATCACGCGCTTCAGGGGCCGCGCGCCGTAGACCGGGTCGTAGCCCTTGTCGGCGAGCCAGGCCTTGGCGTCCTCGTCGAGCGCGAGGCCGATCTTGCGCGGCTCGAGCCGCCTCGCGAGCAGGTCGATCTGGATCTCGACGATGCCCTTCATGTGCTCGCGGCCGAGCCGGTCGAAGAGGATGATCTCGTCGAGCCGGTTCAGGAACTCGGGCCGGAAGTGCCCGCGCACGACCTCCATCACCTGCGGCTCGACCTCCGCGGCGCTCGCCCCCTCTGGCAGCCGCGCGAGGTACTCCGAGCCGAGGTTCGAGGTCAGGATGATGAGCGTGTTGCGGAAGTCCACGGTGCGCCC
>JBEPXW010000422.1:0-2675 GCA_041641715.1 Pseudomonadota bacterium | reverse complement strand
GAAATGGCGCAGCCCCGCCGCGCCGCCCGCCAGCCGGTAGCCCTCGAAGAGCCCCATCTGCGCCCAGCGCAGGCCGAAGCCGAAGCGGATGGCGTCGTCGATGTCCTCGGTCGTGCCGATGCCGTCGCGCACGAGCCAGAGCGCCTCGCGCCAGACCGCCTCGAGGAAGCGGTCGGCGATGAAGGCGTCGATCTCCTTCTTCACGCGCAAGGGCTTCATGCCGAGGGATCCGTAGAACGCCGCGGCGCGCTCGGCGACCGCCGGGTCGGTCTTCTCGCCTGCCACCACCTCGACGAGCGGCACGAGATAGACCGGCACGAAGGGGTGGGCGACGATGAGGCGCTCGGGCCGCGCCAGCGGCGCCTGCAGGTCGCTCGGCTTGTAGCCCGAGGTGGAGGAGGCGATGATGGCCTCCCCGTTCGCCTCCTCGATCTCGGCGTAGACGAGGTGCTTGAGCTCGATCCGCTCCGGCACCGCCTCGATGATCAGGTCGGCATCGCGCACGGCCTCGGCCGTCGAGGCGGCGAGCCGCCAGGCGCCCCGCTCCCCGCGCGGCGCCAGGGTGAGCTTCCCGTAGGCCCGGTCGGCATTGGCGAGGATCGCCTCGATCCGGCCCTTCGCGTCGGGATCGGCGTCGTGCACGGCGACCTCGACGCCGTTCTCGATCAGCCGCGCGAGCCAGCCGCCCCCGATGACGCCGCCGCCGATGATGGCCACCTTAGCCGGCATGGCGATGCTCCTTCATGTCCCGCCGCGGGGCGCGCACGCCTGCAAGGTCTCCCTCCGACGTCAGATGCCGAGGACGAGGCGATTCAGGGCGACCGGGGCGCCGAAGAACGCGACGCCCTCGATCCAGAGGGACCACGGCCGGCGATGGCCGAGCCGGTCCGCCCACAGGCTCAGGGCGCGCGAGGCGACCGCGGGCGCGAGCGCGATCAGCCCGAGATAGAGGACGATCCCTGCCCCGATATTCGCATCCCCGGCGGGAACGGCAAGGCCGAACCGCCAGTCCGTCGCCCAGCCGAATGCGGCCGCAAGCAGCGCCATGCCGATCCCGGCGCGCCAGGCGAGGCTCCGCCAGCGGGGCGCGATGGCGACGAGGGCGAAGAAGACGAGGCGCGGAACGAGATCGAACATCGACCATTGCCCGCCTCACCCGCCCTTCGGCGCCCGCTTCTGGAGCTGGAGCCGCTCGCGCACCTCCTCGGGCCCCATGACACGCGCGCCCATGTTCTCGACGATGGTCACGGCGCGCTCGACCAGCTGGGCGTTGTTCGCCAGCACCCCCTTATCGAGGTAGAGGTTGTCCTCGAGCCCGACCCGCACGTTGCCGCCCGCGAGCACCGAGGCCGCCACGTAGGGCATCTCGTTCCTCCCGAGCGAGAAGGCCGACCACGTCCAGTCCTCCGGGACGTTACTGACCATGGCGAGGAAGGTGTGCAGGTCGTCCGGCGCGCCCCAGGGGATGCCGTGGCAGAGCTGGACGAGGACCGGCGCCTCGATCACGCCCTCCTTGACCAGCTCCTTGGCGAACCAGAGCTGGCCGGTGTCGAAGGCCTCGAGCTCGGGGCGCACGCCGAGCTCGGTCATCATCCGCCCCATGGCGCGGAGCATGCCGGGCGTGTTGGTCATCACGTAGTCCGCCTCGGCGAAGTTCATCGTGCCGCAGTCGAGCGTGCAGATCTCCGGCAGGCACGCGGCGACATGGGCGACGCGCTCCGAGGCACCCACCATGTCGGTGCCCTCGCCGGCCGGCAGCGGCGCCTCGGTGCCGCCGAGCACGAGGTCGCCGCCCATGCCCGAGGTCAGGTTCAGCACGACGTCGACCTCGGCGTCGCGGATGCGCTCGGTGACCTCGCGGTAGAGCGCCACGTCGCGCGCGGGCGCGCCGGTCTCGGGGTCGCGCACGTGGCAGTGCACGATGGCGGCGCCGGCCCTCGCGGCGTCGAGAGCGCTCTCGGCGATCTCCCTCGGGGAGCGCGGCACGTGCGGTGAGCGGTCCTGCGTGCCGCCGGCGCCGGTGACGGCGCAGGTGATGAAAACGTCGCGGTTCATGGCGAGCGGCATCGGATCCTCCCCCGTTCAGATTCCCGGCGTCGACCTTGCTCCCCGGTGGGCCGGAATGTCCAGCGTCCCCGGCAGGAAACCGGGCAGGGGGCGGGGAACCCCGGCCAGGTCCCCGGAGCCGGCCAAGAAAGGATCGGGAAAGGACCGGCGCACCGGGCGCGTTCGAAGCGTGACAACGGGGGGCCGCCCGTGGCTATATCCCGCCCCGGAGGACGCCGCATGATCACCCGCGACCGCGCATACTTCCTGCTGCTCAATCTCGGGCACTTCCTCGACCACCTGTTCATGCTGGTCTTCGCCACCGTCGCGGCGCTCGCCCTCCATCGCGAGTGGGGGGCGGGCTATGCCGAGCTGCTGGCCTATGCCACGCCCGGCTTCATCGCCTTCGGCGTCTTCGCGCTGCCCGCCGGCTGGCTCGCCGACCGCTGGAGCCGGGACGGCATGATGGTCGTGTTCTTCGTCGGTATCGGGCTCGCGTCGATCGCCACGGCCCTCTCGCAGACGCCGCTCCAGATCGGCGTCGGCCTCTTCGTCATCGGCGTCTTCGCCGCGATCTATCATCCCGTCGGCCTCGCCATCGTCACCATGCGCTGGCGCAATACCGGCAT
>JBEPXW010000421.1:0-2678 GCA_041641715.1 Pseudomonadota bacterium | reverse complement strand
CCCGGGGGGGGCGACGACGAACTCCGCCTCGGGCGTGCGCGACTTCGACCGGGTGATCCCGGTCCTCGAGCGCATGGCGGAGATCGGCCTGCCGCTCTGCGTCCACGGCGAGGTCACGGACCCCGAGATCGACATCTTCGACCGCGAGGCGGTGTTCCTCGAGCGCGTCCTCGAGCCAATCCGCCGCCGCGTGCCGCGGCTGAAGGTCGTCCTCGAGCACGTCACCACCGAGGACGGCGTTCAATATGTCCGCGAGGGCGGCGAGGGGATTGCCGGGACCCTCACCGTCCACCACCTGATCATCAACCGCAACCACATCCTCGCGGGCGGCATCCGGCCGCACTACTACTGCCTGCCGGTGGCCAAGCGCGAGCGCCACCGCCTCGCGCTTCGCGCGACGGCCGTCTCGGGCGACCCGCGCTTCTTCCTCGGCACGGACTCCGCGCCCCACGTGGACGCGGCGAAGGAGACGGCCTGCGGCTGCGCCGGGTGCTTCACCGCGCCTGTGGCCCTGGCCTGCCTTGCCCAGGTCTTCGAGGCGGAGGGCGCGCTCGACCGGCTCGAGGGCTTCGCCTCGCTCCATGGTCCGGCCTTCTACGGGCTGGCGCCGAACGAGGCGACGATCACGCTGGTCAGGGAGGACGCGCCCGTGGCATATCCGGACCGCGTCGAGACCGCGGCCGGCCCGGTCACGGTGTTCGACCCGGGGTTCCCGTTGCACTGGCGGGTGGCCGGCTGAGGGAGACGAGATGATCCAGGCGAGCTTCCCGGAGCGGGGCGTGATCGGGCGCGAGGTCGCGCGCATGCTGCTCGAGATCGAGGCGGTGCATTTCCGCCCGGACCCGCCCTTCAAGCTGACCTCCGGCATGGCGAGCCCGGTCTACATCGACTGCCGCAAGCTGATCGCCTTCCCGCGCATCCGCGCCGCCGCCATGGACTTCGCCTGCTCCACGATCCTGCGCGAGGCCGGCTACGAGCGCTTCGACGCGGTGGCGGGCGGCGAGACCGCGGGCATCCCCTTCGCCGCCTGGATCGCCGAGCGCCTCGCCCTGCCGATGCTCTATGTCCGCAAGAAGCCCAAGGGTTTCGGCCGCGACGCCCGCATCGAGGGCGCGCTCCGCGAGGGCGACCGCGTCCTGCTGGTGGAGGACCTGACGACGGACGGCGGCTCGAAGGTCAGCTTCGTCGAGGCGATCCGCGAGGCCGGGGGCGAGTGCGCCCACGCCCTCGTCGTCTTCTACTACGACATCTTCCCGGAGGTGCCCGAGCGCCTCACCGCGCAGGGCATCCGGCTCCACCACCTCTGCACCTGGCGCGACGTCCTCGCCGAGGCGCGCGCGGGCGGGCATTTCGAGGCGGCGACGCTCGACGAGGTGGCGGCCTTCCTCGACCGCCCGCTGGAGTGGTCGGCCGCCCATGGCGGCCGGGGAGACATCTCCATCTGAAGGGGCCCTCCGGCCTTGGAATTCCCGTCGTGCCCCGGCGCAACCGGGATTCCGGCGACGCTCGCGCTTGCGGCGGATTGGGCTCGCGCGTGATTCAGGCACCATTAACCATAAAATTCGCCCACAGAGGATTTCCAATGAAATCAATGAATTGACTATGTGACCACGCGTGGACACGCGTTACGCCTGCCCGGCGGAGGCGGGCGTATTGCCAACCGCCTGGCCCGATCCCATATTCCTTCAGGCGGACGCTGCCAAGCGGGTCCGCCGGCATCGTCGCTTGGGAAAGGACGGTCGCATGACACGCGTATCCTTTACGTCGCAGCCCTTTCTGCTCGGCTTCGAGGAGCTCGACCGGCTCGTCGAGCGCACGATGAAGAGCGGGACGGACAACTATCCGCCCTTCAACATCGAGCAGCGCGGCGAGGACGCCTACCGCATCACGCTGGCCGTGGCCGGCTTCGGCGAGGCGGACCTCTCGATCACGGTCGAGGAGCAGCAGCTCATTCTCCGCGGCCGCCGGGCCGAGGAGGAGGACGGCCGCGTCTTCCTCCACCGCGGCATCGCCGCCCGCCCCTTCGAGCGCCGCTTCGTGCTCGAGGAGCATGTCGAGGTCGAGGGCGCGACGCTCGAGAACGGCCTCCTGCACATCGACCTCGTGCGCCGCAAGCCGGAGGCCGTGGTGCGTAACATCAGGATCGACCCGGCCGACCGACCGGGTGGAAGGAGACAGAGATGAGCGACAACCCGTTCACTGACCCGAAGGGCCAGCCCATCGTCTATGTCCGCGAGGTTTCCCACGAGGAGCTGCCCGAGGAGCTAAAGGGCGCGGAGACGACGCTCTACGCCCTGCACGACGCCGACGGCAACCGCCTCGCACTGGCGCCCGACCGGGGCCAGGCTTTTGTCCTCGCGCGGCAGAACGACCTGAGTCCCGTCAGCGTCCATTGACGCGTGCCCGGGCGGCGCGCCCCCGCTCCGACAGCGAAATCAACGGCCGCCGGCAGCTCAGGCCGCGCGCGTCGCCAATGGCTCGGTGATGAGCGCATAGAGGGCCGGCGACTCGGTCGTCTCGCGCAGCTTGCGGCGCAGGTCGGAGTCGCGCAGGAGCCGCGAGACACGGGCCAGGGCGCGCAGGTGATCGGCCCCGGATTCCTCCGGCGCCAGCAGCACGAAGACGAGGTCGACCCCCTGGCCGTCCGCGGCCTCGAAGTCGACCGGCTTCTCGAGCCG
>JBEPXW010000420.1:0-2682 GCA_041641715.1 Pseudomonadota bacterium | reverse complement strand
GACGGCGCTGCGCGCGCGCTCGGCGGCATCGCCGAGGCGGCGCCCGCGGCCACCGAGGCCGAGCGCCTTCGAGAGCGTCTCGACGAGCTCGTCCATCTCAGCGCGGGTGCGCTCGGCGCGGCCCGTGTCGGCCATCGCCTCCGCCGCCTCGATCTCCGCCTGCAGGTCCCGGATGCGGGCCTTGAGGGCACCGCGCGCCCGCTCGTCGAGCACCGGCTCGCCGAGGAACGCGTCGCCGGCCCGGTCGGCAAGGTCGAGGCAGTGCACCGGCTCGCCCGGCACGGCGAGCAGGCGGCGGATGTCGTGCAGGCCCTTGAGGTCGGGCAGGAGCGCCCGGCGGCCGTTGAACACGGCCAGCCACCCCTCGCCCTGCCGCATCAGCGCCCGCTCCGCCTCCGGCGCCGGCTCGGCGGCCAGCGGGGCGGCGCGGTCGGGCTCGCCGAGCAGGCGGAAGCCCTCGACCAGCAGCGCCCGGTCCTCCGCGCGGCGGTAGGGATTGACCCCGAGCAGCCATTCAAGCGCCTCGCCGGGCTCCGGCTCGCGCCCGTGCACGATCCGGTCCCGGTACATGGCGAGGTACTCCGCGAGCCGCGCGCGTCCCTCGTCGAGCCGGCCGAGGCGGGCGTTCGCGACCGCGAGATAGGCCGGCACGTCGAGCAGCGGCACGCGGTCGATGGGCCCGGCGAGCTCCAGCGCCCGCTCGAAGTTGCCGGCGGCGGCATGGGCCACGGCGGCGTAGGCGTAATAGTGGTTCGGGTGGTAGGGGTTCAGCCGCATCGCCCGGTCGGCCAGCTCGGCGCCGAATTCGGGGCGCCCGAGAAAGACCTCCGGAATCGCCATCTCGATCAACGTCTCGGTGTCATTCGGCGAGAGCGCCAGCGCCCGGTCGAGATACCACGACCCGCGGTCGAACTCGCGGCGGAACAGCAGCACCTTGCCGACGACGACATGGAGCAATGCGTCGCGGTCGTCGAGCTCAAGCGCCCGATGCCCGTGCACATAGGCCAGCCGGCCGTTCTCCTCGATCCGGTCCCAGAAGGCGCAGGTGAACTCGTTGAACCAGGAGAGCGCGATGCCGGCATGGGCGCGGGGGAAGCCCGGGTCGAGCCCGAGGGCGCGCTCGAACAGGCCGCGCGCCTCCGCGTCCGCGGCTTGCGTGCCCTGGCGCAGCAGGGCGAGGCCGCGGATGGTGAGGCCGTAGGCGTCGAGCGACTCCGTCGGCCGCCGGCGCGTCTCGCTGAGCGCAGAATCCTCGAGCCGGGCCACGAGGCTCGCGACGATGCGGCCCACGACCTCGTCGCCAATGGAGAAGAAATCCGTCTCGGCCACGTCGATCGGCTCGGACCAGAGCTGGGTGCCGCCGGCGCACTCGATCAGGCTGGCGGTGACGCGCAGCCGATCGCCCGTGCGCCGCAGCGTGCCGCGCAGCACGTGGCTGGCACCGAGCCGCTCGCCGGCGTCACGGTCGGGCAGGTCGGCCACCGCCGCGCCCGAGACGGGCGAGACGACGCCCAGCGCGCGAAAGCGGGTGAGCTCGCCGGAGATGTCCTCGACCAGCCCGCGCGCAAGCAGGGCGTCGCTCTCGCCCCCGGACGTCGCCTCGAAGGGGAGCACCGCAAGGATGGGACTGTCGACGGGCATCGCTCGACGCTGATCTCCCGGCGCGCGGGCGCCGGGCCGATCTCCTCCGATCCGAAATTCCGGCCCCTCACATCGTGAGGCGCGACCTCACGCCTCAACGGGTGAAAGGCACAGGCCCTTTCCTAACGCAATCGGAGGACGAAGTCATGGCGAAATACCGGCATCACCTTCCCCAGCTCGACGGCGGGCTTTATCTCACGGACGCAGGAATCGAGACGACGCTCATCTTCCACGAGCACCAGGACCTGCCCCATTTCGCGGCGTTCCATCTCTTGAAGGACGCCGAGGGGACGGAAGTTCTGCGCCAGTACTTCCGCCGCCACGCCGAGATCGCCCGGTCCAGCGGCACCGGGTTCATCCTGGAGAGCGCCACCTGGCGGGCGAGCCCCGACTGGGGCGGGAAGCTCGGCTACTCGGAGGACGCCCTGGCGAGCGCCAACGTGGCCGCGATCGACCTGCTGACGGGCCTTCGCGGCGAGCTCGAGACCGGCACGACGCCGATGGTCGTCTCGGGCTGCATCGGCCCGCGGGGCGACGGCTACGACCCCGGCGCGGCGATGACCGCGGCCGAGGCCGCGGACTACCACGCGTTCCAGGCGCGGGTGTTCGCGGAGACGGAGGCCGACCTCGTCACCGCCATCACCATGACCAACGCCCCGGAGGCGACCGGGCTCGCCCGCGCGGCGCGGGCGGCGGGGCTGCCAGTGGTGATCTCCTTCACGCTCGAGACCGACGGCAGGCTGCCCACGGGCCAGACGCTCGGCGAGGCCATCCGCGAGGTCGACGCGGAGACGGGCCGCGCGCCCGCCTACTACATGATCAACTGCGCGCACCCGACGCATTTCGATGACGTGCTCGAGGACGCGGGCTGGATGCGGCGGCTGCGCGGCATCCGCGCCAACGCCTCGAAGATGAGCCACGCCGAGCTCGACGCCGCGCCCGACCTCGACGACGGTGACCCGGTAGAGCTCGGGGCCGAGTACGCGGCGATCCGCGGCCGCTTCCCGTGGATCAACGTGCTGGGCGGCTGCTGCGGCACCG
>JBEPXW010000419.1:0-2623 GCA_041641715.1 Pseudomonadota bacterium | reverse complement strand
GGGCGAGGGCTACCTGATGGAGGATTTCTATTACGCTGGCGGACTGCGCGCGCTGATGACGCGGCTCGGAGACCGCTTGGACCTCTCGGCGCTGACGGTCTCGGGCCGCAGCCTCGGCGCGGGGCTCGAGGGGGCGGAGGTCTACGACGCGGACGTGATCCGCAGCCTCGACAATCCCGTCTATCACGAGGGCTCGCTGGCCGTGCTCAAGGGCAACCTCGCGCCCGATGGCTGCGTCATCAAGCCGGCGGCCTGCGACACGCGCTTCCACCGGCACGAAGGGCCGGCGATCGTCTGCGACAGCTATCCCGAGCTGAAGAAGGTGATCGACGACGAGGACCTCGCCATCACGCCCGAGCACGTTCTGGTGCTGAGGAACGCCGGGCCGCTCGGGGGGCCGGGGATGCCGGAATGGGGCATGCTGCCGATGCCGAAGGCGCTCCTGAAGCAGGGGCACCGGGACATGCTGCGGATCTCGGACGCGCGGATGAGCGGGACCTCCTACGGCGCCTGCGTGCTGCATGTGGCGCCGGAGGCGCATGTCGGCGGGCCGCTGGCGCTGCTCAGAACCGGCGACGTGGTGCGGGTCGACATCCCCGAGCGCCGCATCGACATGGTGGTGGACGAGGACGAGCTGGCGCGGCGCCGCGCCGCCTGGACGCCGCCCGCGCCGCGCTACGGGCGGGGCTATGGCTGGATGTTCTCGCGCCATATCGGGCAGGCGGACACGGGCTGCGACTTCGACTTTCTCGGCACGGAGTTCGGGCCCGCGGTGCCGGAGCCCGACATCTACTGACGCGACTGAAAACCCGCACGCGAGGACGGGACATGACCGGACACACCCTCTCCGACGCCACCCGCGAGAAGCTCATGGGCGTCAGCACCGCGACGATCTCGACGGCGCTTTTCAAGCGCGGGCTGCGCAACCAGATGATCCAGGACGTGCGGCCCGTCGGGGCGTCGAAGGGGCGCAACATGGTCGGGCCGGCCTACACGCTCCGCTACATCCCGGCGCGCGAGGACCTGAGCCCGATCAGCGTGTTCCAGGACCCGGCGCACCCGCAGCGCGCCGGCATCGAGGCCTGCCCGGAGGGCGCCGTCATGGTGATCGACTCGCGGCGCGACCCGCGCGCGGCCTCGGCCGGCTCGATCCTGGTGACGCGGCTGATGGTGCGCGGCTGCGCCGGGATCGTCACCGACGGCGGCTTCCGCGACAGCCCCGAGATCGGGGAGATGGAGTTCCCCGCCTACCACAACCGGCCCTCGGCGCCGACCAACCTGACGCGCCACCAGGCGATCGACCTCGACGTGCCGATCGGCTGCGGCGAGGCGCCGGTGTTCCCGGGCGACGTGGTCGTCGGCGACGACGAGGGGGTGGTGGTGATCCCCGCCCATCTCGCCGACGAGATCGCCGGCGAGGCGGTGGAGATGACCGTCTTCGAGGACTTCGTGGCCGAGGAGGTGCGCAAGGGCCGCTCAATCATCGGCCTCTACCCCGCGACGCGGGAGGAGACGAAGGCCGACTTCGAAGCGTGGCGAAAGAAGACCGGGCGCTGAGGGCATCGCCGTGAAAATTCTGGCCCCCGGCCGCGCGTCCGGGTAGTCTCGCGCGACGGAAAACCGGGGCCGGGGGGCATGTCGGTCATCCTCTATATCCTGCTCGCGCTTGTCGTGGTGATCCCGATCTACGGGGTCATCCTCTACAATCGCCTCGTGCGCTCGCGGAACATGGTCGAGGAGGGCTGGAGCGGCATCGACGTGCAGCTCAAGCGCCGCGCCGACCTGATCCCGAACCTCGTCGAGACCGTGAAGGGCTACGCCGCCCACGAGAAGGGCGTGCTCGAGGAGGTCACGCGGGCGCGGGCCGAGGCGACCGCCGCCACCGGGCTCGAGGAGAAGGGCCAGGCCGAGAACGTGCTGACCGGGGCGCTGCGCCAGCTCTTCGCCGTGGCCGAGGACTACCCGGACCTCAAGGCGGACGACAACTTCCAGCAGCTCCAGGAGCAGCTCGCCGAGATCGAGGACGACATCCAGAAGGCGCGGCGGTACTACAACGGCGCCGTGCGGCAGCTGAACACGCTCTGCGAGGTGTTCCCGTCCAACATCGTCGCCGGGCAGTTCCGCTTCGAGCGTGCGGACTACTTCGAGATCGAGGACCCGCACAGCCGCGAGCTGCCCGAGGTCGACTTCGGCTCGTGAGGGGACTGGCGGCCGCGCTGGCGCTGGTCGCGGTCCTCGTCGCGCGCACGGCGGGGGCGGCCGAGGAGATCCGGAGCTTCGACGTCGCGGTCGAGGTGCAGCCGGACGGCGCGCTCGAGGTCACCGAGACGATCCGCGTCACCGTCGAGGGCGACGAGATCCGCCGCGGCATCATCCGCGAGTTCCCGGTGGCGCACGAGGAGCCGGGCGGGCGCGTCTCGCTGACCACCTTCGAGGTGCTGGAGGTGACGCGGAACGGCGAGACGGAGCCCTGGAGCCGGTCGCAATCGGGCTCCTACGTCAACCTCCGCATCGGGCAGCGGGACGTGTTCCTGCCCGTGCCCTCGGAGCAGGTCTACGAGATCCGCTACCGGACGGAGGGGCAGCTCCGCTCCCACGACGGCTACGACGAGCTCTACTGGAA
>JBEPXW010000418.1:0-2687 GCA_041641715.1 Pseudomonadota bacterium | reverse complement strand
AGAATGCCGGCGGGCGTGAGCCGCGTGTCCCAGAACATGCTGTCGAGCGCCTGGGGCGGCTGGCCGTCGCGTTGCACCTCGACGTCGGCGAGGCGCCACGCCTCGCCCGTGTAGCGGGCCGTGGCGGCGTCGATCCGGCGCAGGAGCTCGCCGCCGCGATCCGTCTCGAAGATGCTGACGTCGCGGAGCCGCGTTCCGTCCGCCGAGCCGCCGCCGATGCGGATGATCGCCTGCCAGCTGCGCAGCCAGACCTCATCCTCGATGGCGCGGCTCTCGAAGAGCTCGGGGAAACGCTCGACCAGCACCTGCTCGGCCCACGGCCCGACGCGCGCGGCGAGCTGGTTCTGCACGCCGCCGAGCACGAGGGCGAGCGGCAGGAGGCGCAGGACGACGCGGATCGTGTTCACGCCAGTCGCCCGCACCACCACCATCTCGCTGCGCGCGGCGAGGGCGAGAAAGGCGATGAGCGCACCCGTGAGGATGCCGAGCGGCATCACGGTCAGGAGCATCAGCGGCGCGCGCAGCAGCGCGTAGAGGGCGAGCCCCTCGAGCCCCTGGGCGTCCACCACCTCGGTCGAGTTCTCCATGATGTCGAAGGTCAGGGCCAGCGCGAGGAACCCCGCCAGCACGGCGAGGATCCGCGCGCCGACGAGGCGCGTGAGATAGAGCGCGAGCGTCATCCGCCGATCCCGAGCCGGGCGGCCATTCGGCGGCCGAGGGCGATGATGTCGTAGGACAGGATATCCAGCCGGCGCAGCAGCGCCCGCAGGGGCGAGGGCGCCCCCTGCCCCGACGTCACCGCGAAGAGCCATACCCCGATCAGAAGGAACGCCACGCCGACGCCCCAGAGGCCGAGCGCCGGGTCGATGCGGCCGAGCGCGGCGAGCGTCGCCGCGGTCTGGAGCAGCTCGTTGAACGCGATCAGCAGCACCAGCGCGAGCCCGATCCGCGGCCAGGCGGGCGCACGCTTGCGCGTCACGCCGAGCGGGACCGAGACGAGCGCCACCCCGATGAGCGCCACCGCGCGCACGAGGCGCTCGTGGAACTCGGCCCAGTAACGCGGCTCGGGGGCCAGGCCGTCGGCGCCGCTCGCCCGCGTGAGAAGCTCGCCGAAGGTGAGCTCGCGCTCGCTCTCGCCGCGCGGGCGGAAGGGGTTGCGGTCGATGTCGAAGGTCTGCTCGAGGGTGAGGTCGTCGAACTCGATCCAGCCGCCGGTGACGAGGCCGCGCCCTTCCTTGAGGAGGAGGCGGACGACGCGTTCCTCCTGGTCCGGCACGATCAGGCCGCGCTCGGCGGTGAAGACGGACTCGTCGCCGCCCTCCTCGCTCTGGAGGACGAAGACGCGGCTGAGGACACGCCCGGCCGGGTCGATCTCGCCGGCCGAAATCACGAGACCGTTGCCGGCCTCGACGAAGACGCCCTCCTCGATGCGGCCCGTCCAGCCGGCGTTGTAGGCGGCATGCTTGATCTCGCGGTAGGCGTAGCGGGTGTAGGGCTGCAGGAAGCCGAAGAGCGGCAGGCTGACGATGGCGAGGACGACCGACACGGCGATGAACGGCGCGCCGATCCGGCGCAGCGACCAGCCAGCGTTCTCGAGCGCGTCGATCTCGTTGTCGCGCGAGAGCGCGGCGAGCACCGTCAGGACGGCGATGCAGAAGGTCACCGGCAGGGCGAGGCCGAGATAGTGCGGCACGAGGTTCACCGCCATGCTGACCACGAGCCCGATCGGGGCGCCGTGCGTGGTGACGAGCTCGATCAGCCTGAGGACGCGCTCGAGCAGCAGCACGAGCAAGGTCGCCAGCAGCGCCACGGCCATGCGCGGCGCCATGCGCCGGAGCAGGTAGAGGTCGACCCCGGTGACCGTGAGGCTGCGCGGTTTCATCCGGGGCTCATCCGGGGTTCATCCAGCGCTCGTTCCGGAGCTCAACGGGGCCCTTGCGGCCAGTGGGCGCGCAGATGCGCCATGAGCTCGCCGGCGGCATCCGGGCCGGGCTCCTGACAGGCGTCGAGGCGGGGCGGGCCGGGCCAGCCGGCGTCCTCGACCGTGAGGGACCCGTGCGTCTTCGCGCCCGCGTAGCGCGGCAGGACGTGGAAATGCACGTCGGGGTCCACCATCATCAGCATGAGATAGTTTATCTTCTCGTAGCCGACAGCCGCCTGGAGCATGGCCTCAATGCCTGCGACGGCATGGCGGAGCTCGGCGAAGCCCTCCGGGCTGACCTCGGCGAAGGCCTGCACCGGCTCCTTGCAGGCGAGGACCAGGGCGCCGAGGGTGGGCTGCTGGGGGCGGAACATGATCGCCCAGCGGTCGAGCTCGGCGATCCGCGTCGCCGGCCAGCCGAACTTCTGCATGGTCGCGTTGGTCACGGAACGCCTCCTGCGGCTCGCTGCCTCCCCTGTCTAGGGTGCGGCCGTCAGGGGGGCAACCTTCGCGCGCGGAAGCGTGAGTGAAAGGCGCGCGCCGTCCTCGATGCCGCCCGAAGGGCCAATCCGGCGCTCGACGAGGGCAAGGCGCCAGCCCTCCGGCCCATGCGCGAGCGCGAGCCGGTGCCAGGCACCGGCGTCGCGGCCGGGCTCCCGCGCCATGCCGCAGGCCGGAGCGCCGAGGACGGGCACGCGGCCGGCGGCGGTCTCGATCCAGGAGAGGTCGGCGCGGTGGGTGTGGCCGTGCAGGACGAGCTCCGCCC
>JBEPXW010000417.1:0-2690 GCA_041641715.1 Pseudomonadota bacterium | reverse complement strand
GGTCGTGGCCGGCCCCGGCCGACGCCGTTGCGGCGCGCGACTGGGACCGGATCGAGCGGCTGGCCGCTGCCCCATGTCGCCTGGTGCCCCACGGGGGGCGTCACGGCGGCCAACGCGGCCGACTACCGGAAGCTCGCCAACGTTCTCTGCGTCGGCGGGTCGTGGCCGGCCCCGGCCGACGCCGTTGCGGCGCGCGACTGGGACCGGATCGAGCGGCTGGCCAGGGAGGCGGCCGGCGACTAGGCGCCGCCGGCCCGATCAGCCCTCGCCGTCGAGCGCCGCCTCGACCGCCGCGAACACCGCCTCCGTGCCGGCGTCGCCGCCGAGTTCGCAGGTCCGCAGCGTGCCCGGCGCGAAGGCGGCGTCCACCGCGCGGCGGATGAGGGCGCCGGCACGGGCCGCCTCGCGGGACCGCTTCTCGCGGCCGAGCCACTCCAGCATCATCGCCGCCGAGAGGATCATCGCCGTGGGGTTTGCCAGCCCCTTCCCGGCAATGTCGGGAGCGGAGCCGTGGCTGGGCTGGAACAGGGCGTGGGCATCCCCGATATCGGCCGACGGCGCGTAGCCCATGCCGCCGATCAGCCCCGCCCCAAGGTCGGAGAGGATATCGCCGAATATGTTCTCCATGATCAGCACGTCGAGGTCCCAGGGCTGCTGGACCAGCGCCAGCGCGCAGGCGTCGATGTACATGTGATCCGCAACGACGTCTCCGAACGCCCCGGCGCGCGCGTCGAAGATCTCGCGGAACCAGGCGAAGGCGCGGAAGACATTGGCCTTGTCGACGCAGGTGGCCCGGCTCCGGCCGCCCTCCGCCTTGCGGTCGCGGGCGAGACGGAGGCCGAAGTCGTGCAGGCGCTCCGTCGTGCGGCGGGTCAGCACCAGCGTCTCGGTGGCGCGGTCGTCGCTCACCTCGCCCCGCCCGTGCGAGGCGAAGAGACCCTCGGTGGACTCGCGGAGGATCACGAGGTCGATTTCGCCGGCGCGCGGGTCGGCGAGCACCACCGGCACGCCGGGGATCGCGCGGATCGGCCGCACGCCGGCATACAGGTCGAGCGCGAAGCGCAGCTCGAGCTGGGGCGATATCTCGGTGCCGTCCGGGTAGCGGACCGAGGGCAGGCCCATGGCGGCGAGCAGGATGGCGTCGGCCCGGCGCGCGGCCTCGAGCGACGCCGCGGGAAGCGCCACGCCGTGCTCGCGGTAATGCGCGGCGCCGGCCGGGCAGGTCTCGAACGTGAACGAGAGCCCGCCCACGCGGTCGGCGGCGTTCCGGATCAGCCGCAGTGTCGGCGGCATGATCTCGGGACCGATGCCGTCGCCGGGAAAGACCGCGATGCGGAGCTCGGTGGTGCGACTCATCGGGCTCCCTCCGGCGCTGGTTGGCTGAGGCGCGGCTTTCGGCGCGCGCCCCTGCGGGCTAAACCCGTCTTCAACCGGGATTCGACGCGCCGGGCAATGGAAAATCGGGAGGTAGCGCCATGTTCGTCGTCACCGTGACCTTCGAGACCGCGCCGGACGTCGCGTCCGAATTCCTCGCCCGCGTCCGCCGGCAGGCGCGCGACAGCCTGACCCGCGAAACCGGCTGCCTGCGCTTCGACGTCTGCACCGACCCCGAGCGGCCGGAGCGCGTCTTCCTCTACGAGATCTACACGGGGCAGGACGCCTTCGACGCGCACCTGGCGAGCGACCATTTCCGGGCCTTCGACGCCGACGTCGCGCCCATCGTCCGCGAGAGGCACCTCGAGACATGGACGCTTCGCGCCTGAGCGCCGGCCGTCGTCAGCTCGGAAAACGCGTCCGCAGGTCGGCGACCTCGGCCTGGCTCAGATACCGCGTCCTCTCACCCCGCAGGAGCAAATAGAGCTTCGCCGTCTCCTCGAGCTCCTCGGCGGCATAGACCGCGGCGTCGAGCGCCCTGCCGGCCACCACCGGACCGTGATTGGCGAGCAGCATGGCGTGATGCTCCTTCGCCCGCACCCGGACGGCGTCGGCCAGCGCGCGATCGCCCGGCGGGAAGTAGGGCACGAGCGGCAGGCGGCCGACGCGCATGACATAGTAGGCGGTGATCGGCGGCAACACGTCGGCCGCGTCCACCTCGGCGAGGCAGGAGACGGCGACCGAATGCGTCGAATGGAGATGCACCACGGCCTTCATCTCCGGACGCTCCTCGTACATGGCGAGGTGCAGGAAGGCCTCCTTCGAGGGTTTCTCGCCGGAGAGATGCCGGCCGTCATGCGAGAGCTTCGCCAGCCGGTCCGGGTCGAGCCGGCCCATCGAGGAATTCGTCGGCGTGACCAGCATCCCGTCCTCGAGCATCGCGGAAATGTTGCCCGACGCGCCGCAGCCGTAGCCGCGCTCGGAGAGCGAGCGGGCGAAGACGCAGATCTCCTCGCGGAGTTTCGCTTCCTCGGTCATGGGGCTGTCTCCACGGCGTCCGAGAAGAAGGTTTCGGCGCCGAAGTTGCCGGACTTGAGGGCGAGGGCGAGCGGCTCGGCCTCCACCGTCACGCACCAGGGCACGCCGGGCGCGATGCTCGGGCCGACGGCGAGGCGGCTCGCGCCAAGGGAGCGGGCGACCGCGCCAGCGGTCTCGCCCCCCGCCACCACGAAACGCCGAACGCCCCGTGCCCGGGCGCCGGCGGCGATGGCGGCCAGAGTCTGCTCGACCAGCGCCGCGGCACGGGCGCTGCCGAG
>JBEPXW010000416.1:0-2691 GCA_041641715.1 Pseudomonadota bacterium | reverse complement strand
GGACCGGCCACCGCGACTTCCCCGCTCCGCAAGGCGCGACCTTCCAGGCGCAATGGCGCGCCCGGAGGGCGAAATGAGCGCCCGCGACCGCATCCTCTCCCGCGTCCGCCGCGCCACCGGCGGCGGCGACCCTTCGGCGGTCGCGGCCCGCACCGGCCAGCCCGCGCCGGTCCCGGCCCAAGGGCAAACCGAGGGCGAGGCGCGCGTCGAGCAGTTCGTCGAGAAGGCGAAGGCGGTCGATGCCACCGTCTCGCGGCTCGGCTCGCTCGACGAGCTGCCGAAGGCGCTCGCCGAGGAGCTCCGCGCCCGCAACCTGCCCGCCACCATCCGCACCGGCGAGGACCCGCTGTTCGAGCGCGATTGGGGCGGCATCGAGCGCACCACCGGCCCCGGCCGGCTCGACGAGCCCGCGACGCTCTCCCGCGCCCGGCTCGCCATGGCCGAAACCGGCACCATGCTGCTCGCCTCCGGCGCCGAGAACCCGGTCACGCTGACCTTCCTCGGCGAGACCCACTTCGTCGTGCTGCGCGCCGAGGACATCCGCGCCGGCTTCGAGGACATGTGGGCGGACTGGCGCGGCCTGGGCCTCGACCCGCGCACGGTGAACCTGGTGACGGGGCCTTCCCGCTCGGCCGACATCGGCCAGACGCTCCAGCTCGGCGCGCACGGACCGGTGGCGATGCATATCTTCGTGGTCGGGTAAGGCGGGAACGCGAAGCGCGCGGGGCCGGCGCCCGTCGTCTCCCCGCTTCGGCGGTCAGGGCTTGCGTCCCGACGCGACGACCACCGCCGACGGGATCCTGACCCCCTCCGCCGTCGCGAATTCCCGCGCGCCGCTGGTGATCGCCTCCTCGATTCTCCGTCGGTCCGCTCCGCTCTGCGCCCGGAGCAGCGGTCCGAGGCGCGCCGTGCTCGTGGGCAACTCCTCGACCAGCTCCTCGGGCGTCGCGCAGGGCCAGACCAGCGGCGCCTCGGTCACCGTCAGGTCCGTGAAACCCGCTTCCCCGAGCACCGCCCGGCACGCGTCCGCGTCGCCGAAACGGAAGAGCGGCGGGCCCGCCGGCAGGTCGACATTCATCGTGCCATGCGTCTGGATTGAGCCCAGGATCAGCCCCATGAAGGGATTCACCGCCGGGGGCGTCCAGCAGGTGAAGACATAGCGACCGCCCGGTTTCAGAACACGATAAGCCTCGGCCACCGCGGCCTCGGGGGCGGCGAAATGGAGAATCCCCAGATTGCAGGTCACCGCGTCGAACCGGCCGTCCTCGAAGGGCAGGCTCTCCGCGTCTCCCTCGACGACCTCCACACCCGGATTCCGCTCCCGCGCCAGGGCGACCATGGTCGGCGCGAAGTCGAGCGCGGCGACCTCCGCGCCGCGCTCGCGCGCCAGAGCGGTGAGTAGGCCCGGGCCGCAGGCCACGTCGAGCAGGCGCGTGCCCGCCTTCGCCTCGACGGCATCGAGGACCGCCTCGTTCGCCTGCGCCGCCACCTTGGCCGTCTTGTTGGCGTAGCCGTCGGCGACGCGGGAATAGCCCTCGCGCTCGAACGCCTTGAAGACTGGTGCGTCGAATTCCTCGCCCATGGCATCTTTCTCCGCGGCTCGCCGCTCACCCGGCCGGGTTCTGGTTCCAGATGTCCCTGTGGAGGCGCCAGACGCCGTCCTCGCCCTGCCGCCACAGCACGATGTACTTGCCGTCGAGCGACACCCGGCCGCCCTGGCCATCGGGCGCGGTCAGGGTGAAGGTGCCGACCTCGCTGGCGGCGTCGCCGTGACTCGTGAGCTCGACGGTCTCAAGATCGAGGTCCTCGACGCCCGCGTCCATGAAGCTCTGCCACATGGCCTGGATGCCCTCCCGGCCGTCGATCCGGGCCGCGTCAGGCGGCAGGACCGCGCCGTTCACCGTGTAGAGCTCGGCCATCGCGGCCGCGTCACCACCGTTATAGGCGCTCTCGAACCGCTCGAGGCTCGCCGCGATCCCCGCGGCCGCGTCCTCGCCGCCCTCCATTGTCTCGCAGGCGGATAGGGTCGCCACGGCGGTCGCCAACAGAAACATCCTCATGGATCAATGTCCCCTCGAATGCGTTTTGACAAACACCCCGAACATGCCCCCGCCCGGCGAATGTGCGGCAGCCTAGCACAAGAAAATCCGATTCGCCCCGGTCGTATTTACCCCACGCGCATGCCCCGGCGGCACCGACCCCGGTCCGTCCGCGAAGCGCCTAAAGCCGGATGCCGCGGCGCGGCTGCAGCACCAGCTCCTCAACCGCCGCGTTGCCCGGGCCCGCGAAGTTCGCGAAGACCGCCTCGGCCACCTCCTCGGCCGAGAGCATCGCCGCCGGGTCCACGTCCTCGCCCGCGAAGGAGTGCGTGTAGGTCACGCCCGGGTGGATGTTGGTCACCGTCACGCCCTCGGCCGCGACCTCCTCGCGCAGGCAGCGGAAGAGCGCCGCCTCTCCCGCCTTGGCGGCGCAGTAG
Organism: Pseudomonadota bacterium; assembly: GCA_041641715.1. GTDB lineage: Bacteria > Pseudomonadota > Alphaproteobacteria > Rhodobacterales > Rhodobacteraceae > Thermohalobaculum. The sequence continues at coordinate 215 of JBEPXW010000416.1, read as the reverse complement.
GCGGCCTTGCCGGGCAGCGGCTTCAGCGCCGCCACCGAGACGATGTTGGCGATCCGCCCGCCGGCCCGCATGACCGCCGGCAGGAGCGCCCGCGTCACCGTGAAGGGCCCCAGCACGTTGGCCCGCCAGAGCGCCTCGAGCGTCGCCGCGTCCGTCTCGCGAAAGCCGCCATGGGCGAAGCCGCCGGCGTTGTTGACGAGGAGGTCCACGCCCGC
>JBEPXW010000415.1:0-2694 GCA_041641715.1 Pseudomonadota bacterium | reverse complement strand
CCCCGGCGTCGCGCCGCTCCTCGGCTTCGGCTTCGTCAACGCGCTGCCGGTGGCCGTGACCTCGACGCTCTTCCTGTTCTTCGTCTCGGACGTGCTGGCGGCCGAGTCCCATGCCGGCCTCACCCTGATCCTCTTCTTCGCTGCCGGCGGGGCGGCCGCGCCGCTTTGGGCGCGGCTCGCCGACCGGATCGGCCGGCGTCCGGCGCTCGCCATCGGCATGGTCCTCTCGATCCTGTCCTTTGCCTGGGCGGCGACCCTCGGTGCCGGCGACGTCGCCGCCTTCTACCTGATCGCCGCCGCCTCCGGCGCCGCGCTCGGCGCCGACCTGACGCTGCCTGCGGCCATGCTCGCCGCCCGGATCGAGGGCGACGGCGGCCGCGTCTTCGCCCTCTGGACCTTCCTGCAGAAATCGGCCTTCGCCACCGCCGCGGGCGTCGTGCTGCCGGCACTCGCGCTCGCCGGCTACGACCCCGCCGGGGATCCAGGCGAGGGCCGGGCCGCTCTCTCGGTCGCCTACGCCCTCGTGCCCTGCGGTCTCAAGGTTCTCGCCATCGCCGCCCTCGTCTTCATCCCCGACGACAAGGAGACGCTCCATGCGACCTCGTAACCTCGCCGCCGCGCTCGGCGTCGCCGCCGCCCTCGCGGGCTGCGGCGGCCCCGCGATCGAGCGCCATGCCGGGCGAGAGCCCGGCCTCGACCTGCGCGACTACCTCGACGGGCCGCTCACTGCGTCCGGCATCTTCTTCGACCATTTCGGCCGAGCCGCGCTCTCCTTCACCGTCGACATGGAGGGCAGCTGGGACGGCAACACCGGCACGCTGGAGGAGCGGTTCACCTACTCGGACGGGACCACCGACACGCGCGTCTGGACCATCCGCTTCACCGACACCGACAGCTTCGTCGCCACCGCGGCCGACGTCGTCGGCGAGGCCACGGGCGAGCAGCGCGGCGACGCCGCCCGCATGACCTACCGCCTCCGCGTTCCCCGCGGCGACGGCGAGATCGTGGTATCCATGGAAGACTGGCTCTACCTCCAGGAGGACGGCACGCTGATCAACCGCGCGAAGATGCGCAAGTTCGGCCTCCCCGTCGGCGAGCTCGTGGTCGCCTTCCGCAAGGGCGAGGCATGAGCCCGCTCGCCGGCAAACGCTACTGGCTGGTCGGCGCCAGCGCCGGCATCGGCCGCGCGCTCGCGCACGAGCTGGCGGGCGTCGGCGCGGCCCTCGTCCTCTCCGCCCGCGACGGTGAGGCACTCGAGGCGCTGGCCGCCGAGCTGCCGGGCACGGGCCACGCCGTCGTCCCCTGCGACGTCACCGACCGGGAGTCCGTTGCCCGCGCCCACGCGGCCGCCGGCGAGATCGACGGAATGGTCTACCTCGCCGGCGCCTACCGCCCGATGACGGCCCGCAAGCCGGACCTCGACACGCTCGAGCGGATGGCCGACATCAACCTGACCGGCGCGCTCCACGTCCTCGCATCGGTCGCGCCGGCCTTCGCACGGCGGGGCAGGGGGCATGTGGTGCTTCTCGGCTCGCTCTCGGGTTACCGCGGCCTGCCGAACGCCTGGGGCTACGGCGCCACCAAGGCCGCGCTGATCAGCCTCGCCGAGAGCCTGCGCGCCGACCTCCGCGGCACGGGCGTTCTCGTGCAGATCGCCAACCCGGGCTTCGTGCGCACGCGCCTGACGGACCAGAACGACTTCGAGATGCCCTTCCTGATGACCGCCGAAGCCGCCGCGCACCGTCTCCGCCGCGGCATGGAGCGGGGCGGCTTCGAGATCGCCTTCCCGACGCGGTTCGCGCTCATCCTGCGGTTCCTCTCCTGGCTGCCGCGCGCCCGCTCTATTTCGCGCTGATCGCCCGCGCCGTAAGTGATCCGGCCGGGTCGGCGCGGCGTAACTGAGCGAAACGACAACCGCCGGAACAAACATGACCGACATCCACCCGCCGACGCTCGCGTCCGTGCTCTCCTGGCTCGACCCGGAGCGAACCGATGCCGCCCCCGCGGCGGAGGCCCCGCTGCCGCGCTGGTTCGCGACTCTGTTCGGCCTCCTCGACCGCCTCGAATCCGGCACCGTCGAGGTCCGCCTCCCCGACGGCCGCCTCTTCACCGCCCGCGGCGCGGAGCCCGGGCCCACGGGCCGCATCGACGTGCACGAGCCCGACTTCTTCGCCCGCATGGTCCGCCAGGGCGATCTCGCCTTCCCGGAGGCCTACATGGACGGCTGGTGGTCCACGCCGGACCTCCAGGGCCTCCTCGACGTGCTCGTCCAGAACAACGACGCGGTCTGCTACTCCTTCCCCGGCTCGGGCGCCCTCCGCGCCTGGGAGCGGCTGCGCCACGCGCTGCGCGCCAACACGCGTCGCGGCGCGCGGAGGAACATCGCGCGGCACTACGACCTCGGCAACGACTTCTATCGGCTCTGGCTCGACGAGACGATGACCTACTCCTCGGCCCTCTTCGTCACGGGGTCCGAGACCCTCGCCGAAGCCCAGCGCAACAAGTACGCCGCGATCTGCGACCTGATCGGCCTCGCCCACGGGGACCATGTCCTCGAGATCGGCTGCGGCTGGGGTGGCTTCGCGGAATACGCCATCGCCGAGCGGGGCGCCCGCGTCACCGCGCTTACGCTGAGCCGCGAGCAGCGCGACTACACGCGGCGTCGCCTGTTCGAGGCCGGCCTCGCCGACCGCG
>JBEPXW010000414.1:0-2695 GCA_041641715.1 Pseudomonadota bacterium | reverse complement strand
CACGCGCGAGCCACACAGCCAAGTGTGGCCCGCGCGCCATGGTGTGCGGCAGCGGCCGGCCGGGGCTACTGCTGCCCGCCCAGCCCGCGCAGGATGTCGAAGAGCACCTGCGCACCGCTGACGATGCCGGTGCGGACGCCCTGCGTCTCGTCGACGAGGCCGGCAACCGTCTGCCGGTCGAGATAGCCCGTCACCGGGTAGCCGCGGCTGCGCTGGTAGCCCTCGATGGCCCAGCGGGTGTCCTCGTCGAAGAAGCCGTCCTGCGGCCCCGGCGGGAAGCCGAGATAGGCCAGCCGCTGCTCGACCGACAGGCGGTCGGTCCGCGTCAACCCGAGCCGGTCCTCGGCCGCCGCCGGGTTCTCGGGCGCCGACGCGGTGTCGTCCCTCGGCGGTCTGCCGGCCTGCCGGCTCTGGTCGAAGATCAGCGAGATCTGCCGGTCCGTCAGGTAGCCGGTCTCCTCGAAGTCGTTGGCCCGCTGCCAGTTGCGGATCGCCGTGCGCGTGCCGAAGCCGAACACGCCGTCGGTGCCGCGCGTGTCGTAGCCGAGCATGTTGAGCCGCTCCTGGATCTCGCTGCGCTCCGCGCCGGTGAGATTGAGCGCGGCCTCGACCTCGGCCGCCGTGCGCCCGCCGGTGCCGGTGCCGGCCTGGCCGGACTGATCGTAGACCAGCGAGACCTGCTCCTGCGTCAGGTAGCCGGTCTCGTCGAAGTCGTTGGCCCGCTGCCAGTTGCGGATCGCCGTGCGGGTGCCCGAGCCGAACACGCCGCCGGTCCCGCGCGTGTCGTAGCCGAGCGCGTTGAACCGCTCCTGGATGTCGCTCCGCTCGGCCCGGGTGAGGTTCAGCCGGGCCTCGACCTCCGCCGGCGTCGGCCCGCTCGGGCCGCTGGCGGCCTCCGAGCCCTGCCGGTTGATCGCCGCCACCTGCTCCTGCGTCAGGTAGCCGGTGACCGCGCGGTCGTTCGAGCGCTGCCAGCCCCGGATCGCCGCCCGGGTGCCCGCGCCGAAGATCCCGTCCGTGCCCCGCGTGTCGTAGCCGAGCCGCACGAGGTTCCGCTGGATCCCGCGCCGCTCGCGCGCGGTGAGGTTCAGCCGCGCTTCAATCTCGGACGCGGTGCGGGCGCTGCGGTCGTCATCCCGGTCGTCGTCCCGGTCCGCGGCGCGCCCCTCGGGCACCAGCACCAGCGAGGAGTCGGTGTCGCCGCCGACCCAGCCCGGCGAGTCGAGCCGGCGCACCGCCCGGCCGATGCTGGCGCCGGGGGCGAGGAACTCGTCGACGACCTGGCGCGCGAAGGCGCTCCGGCGCTCCGAGCGACGCGGGATGGCGCGCCCCGGCGCGGCGGCCGAGACCACCAACACCCCGTCGGGCGCGTCGATATGGGCCAGCCCCGGCTCGGCGTAAGCCCTCGGCGTGAAGCCATCGAGCTGGGCGCCGTCCACGAACACCACCGCCTGGCCGGACGCCTCGCCGGCGAGCCGCAGCACGAGGTCCAGCGGGACGCCGCCCATCATCACCTCGACGAGCGAGTCGTTGTCCTGGTCGACCGGCGCCAGATAGGTGAGGCCCCCCGTGCGCAGCGCGTGGCCGGAGTAGAACACCACGGCCCGGTCCGCGTCGTCGACCCGGTCGGCGAAGCGGGCGATGCTGCGCTGCATCTCCGAGCGGCTGAGGTCCGTGCCGCTGACGACCTCGTAGCCGCCCGCCTCCAGCGCCTCCGCGACGGCGCGCGCGTCGAGCCGCGCGCTCAGCGCGTCCGGCGCGCGGCGGTAGTCGTGGTTGCCGATGACCAGCGCCACGTCCGCCGCAGCCGCGGCGCCGGGCGCCATGAGCGCGAGGCCGGTCAGGCAGGCCAGCCCCAGTCCGATTAGCCGGTTCATCTTCGCCCTCCCACAGGGTGATTCCTTCGCCATCTTAACGCTGTTCAACGCGGGTTCGTTCCGCCGCCGTCGCGGGGCGGTCGCGCTCAGCCGAGGCAGTCGGCCAGCCCGTCCGCCAGCCCGCTGAGCAGCGCCGGGTAGAGACCCGGCCCCGGCTCGAGCGCGGCGCCGACCGGGTCGAGCACGCCGATGCGCGCGCCCGTGCCCTCGACCACGGTCTCGACCAGCGCCGGGCGGAACTGCGGCTCGCGGAAGACGCAGGCCGCCCCGGTCTCGCGGATCAGCGCGCGGATCTCCGCGATCCGCGCCGGGCCGGGGGCGCGGGCGTCGCTGAGCGCCACCGCGGCGGCGGCCTCGATGCCGAACCGGTGGCCGAAATAACCATAGGCGTCGTGGAAGACAACGAAGGGCCGGCCGCGGAGCGGCGCGACGCGAGCGACGATCTCCGCCTCAAGCGCGTCGAGCTCGGCGCGGGCGGCCTCCGCGTTCGCCGCGTAAGTCCCGCGCCGCGCCGGGTCGGCGGCGCCGAGCGCCTCGGCGATGACGCCGAGCCAGGCCTTCGCGTTCTCCGGGTCGAGCCAGAGATGGGGGTCGATCGCCTCCGCGTGCGCCTGGTCCTCGCCCGCCTCGCCGTGGCCGTGGCCCTCCTCCTCCGCGAACCGGTGGCCCTCGCGCAGCGGCAGCCGGGTCAGCCCCGGCGCGGCATCGAGCCGAACGATGCGCGCATCGGCGGCGAGCGTCTCCAGCGGACGCTCGAGCCAGCCCTCGACCCCCGGCCCGACCCAGAAGACGAGCTCCGCCCGCTCGAGCGCGGCGGC
>JBEPXW010000413.1:0-2696 GCA_041641715.1 Pseudomonadota bacterium | reverse complement strand
GGCCGCTGGCCGCGCAAATGGCAGCGCGCTGGCGCGCTGCAAATGGCCGTCTGCGCGGCAAATCGCGGCGCTGGTGCGCCGCCAATGGCGGCCTGCGGCCGCAGACCGCTCGGCTCTCGCCTCGCAGTTGGCGCCTGGTCGGCGCAGAGGCTCGGCCTTCGGCCTCGCAATTTGGCCGCCTGGCGGCGGCAGGGGCGGCGCTGACGCGCCGCAGGGTGGGACCTCAGACGCGTGTGGCTGGACCTCGGCCCGTGTGGGACGCCGGCGGCGCGCACTCGTGTGGATTCAGCAGCCGTCAGAGCGAAGTCAGCGGCGCCAGCCTCGCCAGGCAGTTGTTGCCGCGCGAGCGGCGGGTTGCGAGGCCACCGGCCGAGCGCCATTGCGCGCAACGCCTCTGCCGTCGAAGCCGGCCCGCGCTTGCCGCGAAGACGGCCCGCCCTCTCGACGCGGCGCGCTCGTAGCCGACGCGCTCGTCCAGCGGTATGTCGCTCCGCATGAAGGTGCCGGTGCCGCGGGCAACGAGGTTGCCGTCCGAGTCCCGTAGCTCGGCCTCGACCACGTTAGAGCCGCCTCGACGCGTGGACCACGCGACCCATGGCCTGGAGCGCGCCATCAGCGACGGGTCGGAGCATCTGGAGGTCGAAGGTCACCGTGAGGACGAAGACGTCGGGCACGAGCGAGTTGACGGCGAAAAAGGCGGCGTCGTCCAGCGCCTTGAAGTAGGTGGAGCCGTGCACGGCGTGGGCGGCATGGAAGAACGCCTCCCGCACGGGCATCACGATCTCCGCCTCGCCCTTCGCCACGCGCAGGCGCGGCCGGAAGTACTCGTTGGTCGGAGCCGCGTGGTAGAGGTTCTCCAGCTTCCGGAAATGGGTTTCGTCCACCCCGGCCCGTTCCGTCATGTGAGTTCGCTGATCTCGAGCAGATGGCCGTCGGGGTCGCGGAAGAAACATCGAACCTCTCCGCCCCGGTCCAGCGGCGGCGTCAGGAACTCGGCACCTCTCGCCCGCAGCGTGGCGTAGGCGTCGCGGCAGTCGGGGACCCGGATGGTGAGCTGATGGTCGACCCTGGCCGGATCGGCGGGCGCGGCGAAGGTGACCCCCGGCTTGTCCTCCGTCGGCGGCCCTCCGGCGACCAGGAGCAGCCACATTTCGAGAAACCGCAGGACCACCGAGTCCCCGCCGTACTCCCGATAGAGCTCCGCCCCCAGCACGTCCTCGTAGAACGTCTTGGCTCGTTCGACATCGGACACGACCAGCAGCTGCGTGACCGCCGCGTCCGGCGGCGGGAAGGTGCCTGTCATTGGACTCTCCAGGGTCGGGTGCCGGGCCAGCTGCGGGTGCCGCGCGAGCGGCGTTCCTCATTCTTCAACGAGATGGAGCTGTTGGCCAGCGTTGGAACGGCAGAGGGGTAGAAGCGCGGCACCCGGGCGCGGCCATTGGCCGCGCAAATGGCAGCGCGCTGGCGCGCTGCAAATGGCCGTCTTCGCGGCAAATCGCGGCGCTGGTGCGCCGCCAATGGCGGCCTGCGGCCGCAGACCGCTCGGCTCTCGCCTCGCAATTGGCGCCGGCGGCGCAGAGGCTCGGCCTTCGGCCTCGCAAGTCGGCCGCCTGGCGGCGACAGGGGCGGCGCTGACGCGCCGCAAGAGGCGGTGGATCCCGAGATCGTCGCCCACCCCGTACCGATCCCCGGAGCCCTAGATTCCCAAACGGCTCACCGACGTCCGCGGTGTTGATTGCCGCGCCAGCGGCCGTTTGCGAGGCCGCCCGGCCGAGCGCCATTGCGCGCAGCGCCTCTGCCGCGGAGACGGCCAAGGATAGTAGCCGCCGTACAACCGCACGGGTACGGTCCGAGTCCTTGCCGCGAAGCGGCGGTTTGCGAGGCCGAAGGCCGAGCCGCCTGCGCGAAGCGCCTCTGCCGTCGAAGACGGCCATCTGCGAGGCCAAAGGCCGAGCGGTCTGCGCCGCAGGCGCCCTTGCCGCGAAGACGGCGATTTGCAGCGTGACAGCGCTGCCATTTGCGCGCGACAGCGCGCCATTTGCCGCGAAGACGGCTCCCGGCGACCGCCGACTGGTCGAGTCCGCTTCCCGACCATAGCTTCCTCCCAGCGCAACCACGGAATTCCATCCCGGAGCCGGCCCATGCAATCAACGATACGGTCTCTCGTCGCCGCGTTCGCGGCGGCCCTCCTGCTGACAGTGACGGCGACCGCCCAGCCGGCCGGAGTGGCGGCAGAAGCGGCGGCGTCGGACGACGACACGCGGCTGCTGCGATTCCCGCACATCCACGGCGACCAGGTCGTCTTCACCTACGCGGGCGACCTGTACACCGCGAGCCTGCGCGGCGGCACTGCGACGCGGCTCACGTCGCACCCGGGGCTGGAGATCTTTGCCCGGTTCAGTCCGGACGGCCGCTGGATCGCGTTCAGCGGCGAGTACGCGGGGACGCGGCAGGTCTACCTGATCCCGTCCACGGGCGGGACGCCGGAGCAGCTGACGTTCTATCCGGACGTGGGGCCGATGCCGCCGCGGGGCGGCTACGACCACCTGGTCCTGGACTGGACGCCGGACGGGGAGCAGATCCTGATCCGGGCGAACCGGACGCCGTTCGGGCAGCGCGTGGGGCGGTACTACCTGGTGGACCCGTTCGACGGCGGGCTCGAGCAGCCGCTGGAGATCCCGGAGGGGGCGAGCGGC
>JBEPXW010000412.1:0-2697 GCA_041641715.1 Pseudomonadota bacterium | reverse complement strand
ATCTCGGGAAGAGCGCCGCCGGCTGGAAGACGCCGAGCCCCGGCCGGACGATGATGAGCGCGCCGACGAGTCCGATGGCCACGCCCATCCAGCGCCTGATCCCGACGACCTCGCCGAGGATCGGCACCGCGAGCGCGGTGATGAAGAGCGGCGCCGTCTGGATCAGCGCCGCCGCCTCGGCGAACTCGAGGAGGCTCAGCCCGGTGAAGAAGCAGAGCGTCGAGAGGAAGAGGAGCGCCGAGCGCACCAGCTGCAGCCCCGGGTTGGCCGTGCGCGCGAGCACGGCAAGCCGCGGCGCCAGCACGACGAGGATCCAGAACATCTGGCTGGTGTAGCGCGCCCAGACCACCTGCACGGGGTGCAGGGTCTCGGCGAGATACTTCGCCATCGTGTCCATGGTGCCGAAGGTCAGGAAGGCGAGCATGACGGCCAGCATGCCGCGCGACTCAGGCGTGAGGGCGGCGCCGAAGGCGCGCAGGGATGCGACCATCAGCCGGCCCGCATCAGCCGGCCTTGGGGACGGCGGTGCCGATCATGCAGTCGCGGGTGACGATCCGGGCGAGGTCCTCGCGGCTCCACCCCTCGGTGCCGTCCGGCCGGCGCGGCAGCACCAGGTAGCGCATGTCGGCGGTGGAGTCGTGGACGCGGACATGGGTCGACTCGGGCAGCTCGAGCCCGAACTCGGCCAGCACCGCGCGCGGCTCCTTCACCATGCGCGAGCGGTAGGCCCGGGTCTTGTACCAGTCGGGCGGCAGGCCGAGCAGGTTCCGCGGGTAGCAGGAGCAGAGCGTGCAGACGACGGCGTTGTGCACCGCCTCGGTGTTCTCGACGACGACCAGCTTCATCACCTCGGGCTCGAAGCCCATCTCGGCGATCGCCGCCGAGCCGTCTGCCAGGAGCCGCGCCTTGAAGTCGGGGTCGTCCCAGGCGCGCGCCACGACCGCCGCGCCGTCGGCGGGGCTGCGGGCGTCCATCCTCTCGATCTGCTCGTTGACCTCGGCGGGGGTCGTCACGCCCTTCTCGACCAGGAGCTCGCGCACGGCGATCTCCATGCGCTGCCAGTAGGTCAGCGGCGTGTCGTTGTCGGGCCGGTAGGGATGGCCCGAGGGGCTCATGCCCTCATGGTGGTGGTCATGGGGCATCGGCCGCCTCCAGCCAGTGATCGAAGATCTCGGCGTCGACCGTGTCGGTCTGCCGCTCGGCGCCCGCCCCCCAGAGCTCGGCCATGGAGAAACGCACGCGGTAGAGCGGCCGCGCCGGCAGCCCGTCGCGATGGTAGGCCAGCTCCTCCGGGTTCGGGAAGTCGCCGCAGATGCGCTCGACGCGGCCGACGCGCCCGCGCATGTAGAAGGGCGTGCGCATGTGACCCGGCGCGTCGCCGCGCTTGACGCGGACCGCGTCGCCCGGCCGGAAGCGCGCGCGCGCCGTCGGGTAGGGCGGCGGGAAGTCCGGCGGCGTGACCTCGGGCAGCGGTGGCCTCATTCGCCCCCTCCCTGCGCTTCGCCATAGGTGGCGCCGCGCTCCGCGACCTCTTCCATGCGGGCGTTCAGCTCGTCGACGCTGAAGGCCCCGGCCTCGATCAGGTTCTGGGTGATCGAGACGATCCAGCGCTCGTAGTAGCTGCGCGTCTCGAACGCCTCCTCGCCCATGTCCTCGAGCGCGCGGCGCAGCCCGTCGACGGTCATCAGCCCCTTGGCCGAGGCGATTCGCATCAGCGCGTCGACCCGCTTCTCCCAGAGCGCGTGGTCGTGCTCGGCATGGCTTACGGGGCCCGCCTCGCGCCCGCCGAGGTCGTGCCAGCGCCGGCCTTCGTCGCTCATATCGCTCATGGGGTGGAGGCTAGCGCGCGGGCCCGGCGCCGCCAAGGCGATTCGCCGGGACGGCGCACGTGCATCCGCCATGTGATGGGGTCGCGCGGCGCGCTATCATGCAACGTCACCAGGCGGCCGCGCGTTGCACCGCCAGCCCAGAACCGAACCGGGAGGAAACTCATGCGCATCACCAGACTGCTCGCCGCCGCCGGCGTTGGCGTCCTTCTGCCGCTCGTGGCCTACGCCTCGGAGGTCGCCGTCGCCGACCTCGTCGGCACGGACGGCAAGTCGCGCGGCCAGGTCACGCTGACCGAGGGGCCGAACGGCGTGCTGATCCAGGTCCGCGCCGCCAACCTCGCCGTCGGCGAGCACGGCTTCCACATCCACGAGACCGGGAGCTGCGCGCCCGACTTCTCCGCCGCCGGCGGGCACTACACTCCCGGCGGCTCGGGCCACGGCTTCATGCACCCGGACGGGCCTCATGCCGGCGACCTGCCGAACATCCACGCCGGGGCGACCGGGAACGCGCGGGCGGACGTGTTCACCGACGCGGTGACGCTGGCCGCGGACGCCGACAACACGCTTTTCGACGCGGACGGCTCGGCGATCATCGTCCACGAGGGCCGCGACAGCTATGGCGCCGAGGCCGGCGCCGGCGGCCGCGAGGCCTGCGGGGTGATCGAGCGGCAGTAGGCTCAGCGCCGGGGAAACGCAACCAGCAGGTTGTTCGCCGGCATCTCGCGCACGATGGCGGGGCCGAGCCCGGCCCCGTCCGCCAGCGCCGCGACGTCATCGAGGTCGCGCACGCCCCAGCCCGGGTTCTCGGCCCGGAGCGCGGCATCGAAGCGCGCGTTCGATTCGGCCGGATGCGCGCCGGCGCGCTTGA
>JBEPXW010000411.1:0-2704 GCA_041641715.1 Pseudomonadota bacterium | reverse complement strand
GGCGACGAGGCGCGCGCCGTGCTCCTTGGCGATCTCCTGGAGGCGGCTCGCCACGTTCACCGTGTCGCCGGTCACGGTGAGCTGGGCCTGCCGCTCGCCGCCAACGATGGCCGCCGTGACGGGGCCGTGGTGGATGCTGACGCGGAGCGCCAGCACGCGGTCGGGGAGGACGAGAGAGTCGAACTCCGCCGCCTCCGCGAGCAGCATCCGGCCGCAGGCGAGCGCGGCGGCGCCGTCGCCGGGGCCGGGCTCGGGCAGGCCGAAGACGACCATGGCGCCGTCGCCGTCGAAGCCCGAGATGACGCCGCGATGGGCGGTGGCACAGCGCTCGTAGAGGTGGTGGAGATCGGCGAGGAAGGCGGCGACGCGATCCGGCGGCTCGGACTCGGAAAGGGTCGTGAAGCCGGCGACGTCGACGAAGAGGACGGCCGCCTCCTGGCTGCGCCGCTCCGGCAGGCGGCCCGCGGCGAGCTGCTCGGCCAGAAACGGCGAGACGTAACGCGAGAGGCGCCCGCGCTCCTCGGAAAGGGCGGCGGCGAGGCGGCGCTGGGCGCGGAAGCGCTGGGCGGCCGTCCAGGTCGTGGCGAAGAAGAGCGCGCCGATTGTGGCCGTGGCATCGAGGGCGAAGCGCAACTCGGAGAACGCCACCTGCACCGCCGCCAGCGCAGCGAGCCAGACGAGGGGCACGGCGAGGAGAGCCGCCGCGAGCGACGGGAGATTGACCGCGTGAAAGGCGAGGATCGCCCCGCCGAGGGCCAGGAGCGCGCCGAGCGCGTGGAGCGCCGGCGCCTCGACGATCAGCTCGTCCGCCGTCAGGTTGGCCGCGGCGGTGGCGAGGATCTCGGCGCCCGGCACGTCCGCCGAGTAGGGCGTGGCGAAGAGGTCCGAGAGGCTCTCGGCGGTGGCGCCGACAAAGACCGCCCGGCCGCGCAGCAGAGCGGCCGGAACCTTGCCGTCGAGCACGTCGAGCAGGCTGTAGGTCGGCACCGTGCCGCGCGGCCCGTAGTGGTTGACGGTGATGCTGCCGGTGCGATCGGTCGCGATCACACGGTCGCCGAAACGCACCGCACGGCCCGGCTCGACGAAAACGGCGCCGCGGGCGACGCCGAGATGGCGGCGGGCGGCTTCCAGCGGCATCCCGGGCAGGAAGTCCTCGCCACCGACCCAGAGCGTCAGCGGCACGCTTCGCGCCACGCGGTCGGACGACTCGACAATGTTGACGTGGGCAAGCGTTGCGGCGCCGGCGAAATCAGGCTGGGGCAGCAGAAGCTCGGGGCGCGGCAGGCTGGCCACCCGCGCAGACTCCGAGACGAGGCCGGCGACGATGCTGCGCTCGAGCGCCGCCTGGAGCTCCGGCGCGCGGTCGGCGGAGTCCTGGGGGTGGTTGGTCAGCGCAACGGCAAGAACGGCCCGATCGGTCGTCGCGAGCGCCTCGGCTAGCGGCGGATCGGCGGCGGTCGAGTCGAGCAGCAGGAGATCGAAGGCGATGACGCTGGCGCCGGCGGATTCCAGGCGCCCGACCACCTCCGCGAGCGCCTTGCGCGGCGGCGGCGCCCAGCCCAGGCGCTCGACGGCGGCATCGTCCACGGCGATGACGGCGGCGCTCTCCGGCGGCGCCACCTCGCCGCGGATCTGGAATCGGAGATCGAGCAGCCGGTCCTCGAAGGCGTCCGTCAGCGCGCCCTCGGCGAAGATTCGCCAGATGACGATGACGAGCGCCATGACCGTGACGACCGCCAGCTGCGCGCGCGGCACGCGGGCGTGGCGGGCCTGCGGCCCGGTCATTGCCAGTCGAAGCCGAGCGCCTGCGCGGAGCGGGCGATGCGGGCGTCGCCCCAGGTCTTCACCGCACCGGGACTGCCGTCCGGCGCGATGGTGATGCCCTCGCCGGTGTCGAGGGTGAACCAGCCGCCGGCACGGGCGCGCACCACCACCTCGCCGTCGCGGACGAAGACCGCCGATCCGTCGGCCCTGTCGTGCTCCACGAGCCACTCGGTCGAGCGCACGGAGGCGATGGCCAGCGGCGTGCGCACGTCGAACGCCGCAAATCCGGCCGGCGCGACGAGGCCCACGATGCCCTCGATAAGCTGGAGGATAACGGTTCGGTCGGAGGCGGCGAGGGTCGCCAGATTGACCTCGGTGCCGGTGCCGACCGTGACGACGATGCCGTCCTGGCAGGAGATCTTCACGCGGGTCGCGGGGCCGGTTGAGACCTTCGCCTCGAAGGCGACCGCTTGGCCCGCGGCGAGCGGCGACCACTCGCCGGCGTGCCAGCCGAGCGCCTCCGGCCCGTCGATGGCCTCGACGGTGCACGAGCGCTCCTCGGCGGCCGCGGCCGAGAGGGGCCCGAGGGCCAGAAGCGCGGCAGCACCGAGGGCTGCGAAGACACGGGCGACCATGACCTTTGCTCCGTCCGTTTCGCGGCGGCCGCGAGCACGGGCTGCCGGGAGGCCGAAACGTCTCACGACGCGACGCCGCCCGCAAGGGCGGCGTCTGGGGGTCGGACCCCGGGGTGTCAGCCCTTGCGCGCGACGAACCAGACGTTCATCGGGTCGTGGGGCAGGACGTGGCGCTGGACCGTGGCGAAGCCGGTGGCCTCGAGCAGCGCCTCGGCCGTTTCCCATCCCCACATCGTGCCGAGCCCCTCGCCGCCCTGCCCGAGCGAGACCGGCGTGCAATGGACGGTCGAGACGGCATAGAGGAA
>JBEPXW010000410.1:2127-2716 GCA_041641715.1 Pseudomonadota bacterium | reverse complement strand
GCTCGAGCGCCTCGGCGTCGACCATCTCGGCCTCGACGGCGCCGACCGGCGCTACCTCGGCGCCATCGCCGAGCACTATGGCGGCGGGCCGGTGGGGGTCGAGACCATGTGCGCCGTGCTCTCCGAGGCCCGCGACGCGGTCGAGGAGGTGATCGAGCCCTTCCTGCTACAGGCCGGCCTGATCGCGCGGACGCCGAGGGGCCGCATGCTCACGGGTGGTGCCTGGCGGCATCTCGGCCTGACGCCGCCGCAGCCGGCGGGGGAGGCGCTGCAGGCGAACCTCTTCGGCTCCGGCGGGCGCTGACCGCCGGCGCGGGCCCATGGACCACCGGCTCACCATCCGCGTCTACTACGAGGACACCGACCTCGCCGGGGTGGTCTACTACGCCAACTACCTGAAGTTCATGGAGCGCGGCCGGACCGAGGCGCTTCGCGAGGCGGGCGTCGACCAGGGGGCCCTGAAGCGCGACTCCGGCCTCGTCTTCGTGGTGCGCAGCCTCTCGATCGACTATCTTTCCCCGGCACGATTCGATGACCTGATCGAGGTGGTGACGCGAATCACACGCCTCCGCGGCGCCTCGCTCCAGAT
>JBEPXW010000410.1:0-2117 GCA_041641715.1 Pseudomonadota bacterium | reverse complement strand
GCTCTTCCGATCTAGGTCCGGCGCGGCGAGGCCTGCCTGGCACGCGCCGCGGTCACCGCCGCCTGCATGGACGCGGCCGGCCGGCCCGCCCGGCTCCCCGCCGCGGTGAGAGAGGGGATGGCACGATTCCTCGCGCCGGAATATAAGACCTGACGAAGCCGTCATCGGCTTATGAGATGTCTCGCATTTTCGATTGGAATCGCGCATAAAGGGCCGTGCATGCCGTCAAGCGGCACAATGTGCGTCGCCCCCCGCGTGGCGGGGTGAAAGAGCGGCACCGCGGGGCATGCACGAGGCGCGAGAGCAGGATAGTGGACCCATGTACCTGATCGGACTTCCCGCCGCCGCGGTTGGCGCGGCGGCGCAGCTTGGCGAAGCGGGCGCCGCCCTCGCCGCACCCGCGGCGAACGGCATGGACTTCTCGTTGATCGCGATGTTCCTGCGCGCGACGATGACCGTGCAGATCGTGATGATCGTGCTTGTGGTCGCCTCGGTCTGGTCCTGGGCGATCATCGCCGAGAAAATCATGGTCTTCAGCCGGCTCACCGGCAAGTCGGGCAAGTTCGAGGACCAGTTCTGGTCCGGCCAGCCGCTCGACGAACTCTACGACCGGATCGGCGAGCGACCGCGCTCGCCCTTGGAGCGCGTCTTCTCCGCCGGCATGAGCGAGTGGCGCCGATCGCTCCGCCAGGAGGGCGGGCTGATTCCCGGCACCCAGGCCCGCGTCGACCGCGCCATGAACGTCGCCATCGCGCGCGAGAGCGAGGAGGCGAACCGGCGCCTCTCCTACCTCGCCACGGTGGGCTCGGTCTCGCCCTTCGTCGGGCTCTTCGGCACCGTCTGGGGCATCAAGCACGCCTTCGAGTCGATCGCGATGCAGCAGAACACCAACCTGGCCGTGGTGGCGCCCGGCATCGCAGAGGCGCTGCTGGCGACCGCGCTCGGGCTTCTTGCGGCGATCCCGGCCGTGGTGGCCTACAACCGCCTGTCATCCGACGCCGAGCGGCTGACGGGGACGCTGGAGAACTTCGCCGACGAGTTCTCCACCATCCTCGGGCGCCAGATCGACCGCCAGACAGGCCCGCAACAAGCGGGAGCGCACTGATGGGCGTGATGCGGCAGGCGCAGGCGCAGAGCCGCGCCGGGGCCCGGCGCCGCAACGCGGCGCTCCGGCCCATGTCCGAAATCAACGTGACGCCGTTCGTCGATGTCATGCTGGTGCTGCTGATCATCTTCATGGTGGCGGCGCCGCTTCTCACCGTCGGCGTGCCGCTCGACCTGCCCAAGACCGAGGCGAAGGCACTGCCGACCGAGAAGGAGGAGCCGCTCACCATCAATCTCGACGCCGGGCGCAAGATCTACATCCAGAAGACCGAAGTGCCGCAGGAGGAGCTGGTGGCGAAACTCGCGGCCATCCAGGCCGAGCGCGAGACCGACCGGGTCTTTCTCCGGGCCGACCAGTCGCTCGACTACGGGTGGGTCATGCAGGTGATGGGGGCGCTCAATGCAGGGGGCTTCCGGAACATCGGGCTGGTGACGGACCAGCCCGAGCCGGCGCGTATGAACTGAGCAGGTGTCCGGCGGGGGAGGCGGATGCTGTCGCCTGAGAGAAAGACGGGCTGGGCGATTTCCGGGACGATGCATGTCGTCCTGCTCGGCCTTGCGCTCTTCGGCGCCGAGTGGTTCGCCGATCGCGAGCCGCGCCCCTTGAACGTGACCTCCGTGGAGCTGGTCGACGGCAGCCAGTTCGACGCCGCGCTCTCGACCGCGCCGGTGGTGCCGAACGAGGGGCCGTCTGAGCTGAGTCCGCCCTCTGAGGCCGAGGCCCGGACGATCGAGACCGCCGAGGCCGACGCGTCTATCGATGCCCCCGAGTTGCCTCTGCTCGCCCGGCCCAAGGAGCCGGCCGACGAACAGCCGGACTTCCAGAACATCCTCGTCCCGCCCCCGCCAACGCCGGTGCCGACCGAGGCGCCACGCCCCTCGATCGCGGAAATCCCGACGCCGGAGACCCTGCCCCGCCAGGCCGCCGAGCCAGAGAGCCCGCCGGCGACCGAGCCCCTGCAGCCGCTCGCTTCGGCGCCGACGCCGGACCCGGCGCCGGCGCCCGCGCCCCC
>JBEPXW010000409.1:0-2721 GCA_041641715.1 Pseudomonadota bacterium | reverse complement strand
CGCCGTGCGCGACGTCGCCGAGATCCGCGGCCTCGGCTTCCCCTGCTTCGGCGCGGCCACCGTGCCGGCGGGGCCCCACAAGGGGTTCGGCGGCACCATCGACGGGCCGGTCGCCTGCGGGGGCTGCACCGTGATGCCGGGCGACATCGTGCTCGGCGACGACGACGGCGTGGCGGTTGTGCCGCTGGCGCGCGCCGGAGCGGTCCTCACCGCCTGCCAGGCCAAGCTCGCCGACGAGGAGGCGGCGCTGGAGCGCCTCGAGCAGGGCACGCTGCTCGCCGACCAGATGGACATCCCGGAGCCCGACGCGGCGAACTGAACCCGCCCTACGGGGCGCCCCTTTGTTGACACGCCCCCCCTTCTTAATAACCCTTCCGGTAGGCTGACCGAGGACAAACAGGTGGACCTGCCCTGGCACGAGATGCGGACACGTGTGCGCGGCGCCCTCCTCGCCGGCCTTCTCGCGCACTTGCCGCATCTGGCGCTCGTCGCGGCGCTGCTCGGCGCGGCTCTGCTCCTGCTCGAAGAGGGCGACGAGCGACTCTCGCTCAGCTTCGGGCTGCTTGTCGATTTCTGGATCACGCTGCTGCCCTTCTTCCTCGTGATGGCGGGCATCGTCGGGCTCGTCCGGCTGAACAGCCTGCAGCGGCGGGGACGGCCGATGCTCTGGACGCTGCGCTGGCTGCTGGAGCGGCCCTGGGGCGAGATCCTGCTGCTGCGCGTGCCGCTCGCGCTCGGACTCACGGCGGCGACGAGCTATCTCTACTTCACCTTCAAGGTGAACATCCCGACCTTCGCCGAGTTCACCTGGGACCATGTCTTCGCCGCCATCGACCGGGCGCTCTTCCTAGGCCACGACCCGTGGCGGCTGACCCATGGGCTCTTGCCCTGGGCCTGGACGACGCAGCTCCTCGACGCGATCTACCTTGCCTGGTACCTGGTGCTCTTCGCGGCGATCCTGGCGACCGGCGCCGCGCCGCTCAGGAACCCGCTCCGGCTCGCCTTCCTCCTGGCGATCGCGCTCGACTGGGTGATCGGCGGCGTTGTCATTGCGACGCTCGTGCCCGCGGCGGGGCCCGTCTATCTCGAGCGGGTCACCGGCGACCCGACCTTCCGGCCGCTGATGGAGCTCCTCTACGCTCAGGCCGAGCACGGGCGGATCGTGGCGCTCGAGATCCAGGAGTGGCTCTGGGCCGGCTATGCGGTCGAGGAGATCGATCCGGCCGGCATCTCGGCCTTCCCGTCGCTACACGTGGCGATCCCGGCGACCTGCGCCTGCCTCGCCATGGCTGTGGACCGGGTGGTCGGCTGGCTGCTGGCGATATTCACGGTCGCGGTGCTGGTCGGCTCGGTGCATCTCGGCTGGCACTACGCCATAGACGGGCTCGGCGGCGTGGCGCTCGGGGTCGGCTGCTGGTGGGCAAGCCGGCGCTTCGTCGCTTGGTGGCTGAGGCGCACCGAACTCTATGCGGTGCCCACAGCGGGGGAGCCGCCCTACCCCGGCAAGTGAGGCCAGACCGGCCGCCCAGGTCGGGACATTGGGACCTTCGCACGCGTGCGAAGGTCGTTATCTTATTGATTCAAAATAATTTCCTCGTTGAAGGGCGATCTTTGGACGTGGAGCCAGGACGGAGACGGGCTCCGGGACAGGTGCACAGACCAGCCGCTGATCGCCGGATGCCCCGGTCAAGCCGGGGCATGACGCGATTCCGATGCGCGGCAAGCGGGCTAGCTGAAGAACCGCGCCAGGACGTCGCGATAGACGCCGGCAAGTGCCCGGATGTCCTCGACCCGGACCCGCTCGTCGACTGCGTGCATGGTCTCGCCGACGAGGCCGAACTCGACCACTGGGCACAGGTCCTTGATGAAGCGCGCGTCCGAGGTGCCGCCGCCCGTGGTGAGCTGTGGCCGCCGGCCAGTTGCCGCGGCGATGGCCTCGACCACCGCCTCGACGCCCGCGTCCGGATGCGTGAGAAAGCTCTCGCTCGGCGTCGCCCAGTCCAGCGCGGCACGGAGCTCGGTGTCCGCGAGTTCGGCATCGACCATCTCCTGCGCCCGGGCCTTGAGGCTGTCCGAGTCATGCAGGTCGTTGAAGCGGATGTTGAAGCGCGCCCGCGCCTCTGCTGGGATGACGTTGGCCGCCGGGTTGCCGGTGTCGATCGAGGTCAGCGCCAGCGAAGAGGGCTGGAAGTGCTCCGAGCCCTTGTCGAGCCGCGTCTCCGCAAGCGCGGCCGCGATGCGGGCGAGTGCCGGCAGCGGGTTGGCGGCGCGCTCCGGGTAGGCCGAGTGGCCCTGCCGCCCGGTCACCGTCAGCATGCCGCTGAGCGAGCCGCGCCGGCCGATCTTCACCGTGTCGCCGAGCCGCGCGGCCGATGTCGGCTCGCCGACCAGGCAGAAATCGGCCGCCTCGCCGTTCTCGCGCATCCAGTCCAAGATCGCCACGGTGCCGTCGGTCGCCTCGCCTTCCTCGTCGCCGGTGACGATCAGCGCGACGGAGCCCTCGCGCCCGCTGGCGGCGAACTCGGCCGCGGCGGCGGTGAAGGCGGCGACGCCCGACTTCATGTCGACCGCGCCGCGGCCCCAGAGGCAGCCGTCGGCGATCTCGGCGGCGAAGGGGTCGAAGCGCCAGGCACTGCGCTCGCCCGGCGGCACCACGTCCGTGTGGCCGGCGAAGGCGAAGACCGGACCCGAGCGGCCCCAGCGGGCATGCAGGTTCTCCAC
>JBEPXW010000408.1:0-2697 GCA_041641715.1 Pseudomonadota bacterium | reverse complement strand
ATCCTCTGCCTCGCGGTCGGCCTCGGCGTCGGCTACGGGGCCGGCGACCGGGTGCTGGCCGAGGCGGGGTTCGAGGACACGCGGGTGGCGCAGGCCACCGAGGAGGAGGCCCTGCTGCTGGCGGAGGACGTGCTGTGAGGAGTGGTCGCCGATGAGCGAGAGCGACGGGAATGGTGGATGGCGCAGCGCCCCTGGCTGGATGAAACTGCTGCTGATCGTCTCGCTGGCGCTGAATCTGGCCGTGGCCGGCCTGGTCGGCGGTCACGCGATCCGGGGCTCCGACGACCGGGCCTTCGCCAAGGTCGAGCCGGAGCCCGACCTCGACCGGCGCCAGACGCGGCTTCTCCACATGGTGCCCGAAGCGGAGCGCGACCAGGCGCGGCAAATGCTCCTTGCCCGGCAGGATGAGATCGACCGGGCGCGACGGCAGATGCAGGAGGCGCATATGGCGCTGATCGAGGCGATCCGCCAGGACCCCCTGAACCCCGAGCGGCTCGAGCAGGCGCTCGCGCGGCGCCACGAGGCGAGCGGGACGTTCTGGCAGATCGGCTCCGAGCAACTCGTGGCGATCGCCCGCAAGCTCGACGGCGGCGCACGGGACAAGCTGGCCGAGCGGCTGGAGGAACGCACCCGGCGCTGGATGGCACGCCACGAGCGCAAGGAGAAGTGAGGCGCGCGGCTGAAGGAGGCTAGGCCGGTCCGGGCGCGTCAGGCGGCAGCGGAGAGGGTCACCTTGTTCCGGCCCCCGCCCTTGGAGCCGTAGAGCGCGTCGTCGGCCCGCGCGACGAACGCCGATGCCGCCTCGCCGGGACGGTGGAAGGCGAGCCCGATCGAGACTGTGATCCCGACCGGGGTCGGGACGCCGTTCAGCCGGAAGCCCACGCATTCGACTTCCATGCGAAGCCGCTCCGCAGCGTTGCGGGCATCCGCCGGCGAGATGTCAGGCATCACAACCAGGAACTCCTCGCCGCCGATCCGCGAGACGAGGTCGATGCCGCGCACGCATTCGCGCAACTGCCTGGCGAACTCGCGCAGAACCTCGTCGCCGGCGGCGTGGCCGTGGGCATCGTTGATCGTCTTGAAGCGGTCGAGGTCGATCGCCATGGCGGCCAGAGCCTGACCGGCGGCCTCGCACCGCTCGATCATCAGGTCGAGGTGGTTCTTCGCGTAGCGCCGGTTATAGAGGCCGGTCAGGGGGTCGGTGACGGCCATCACCAGGCTGTCGTCCATCGCGTTGCGCAGGCGGTCCGAGTACTGCTTCCGCCGGAGCTGCACCTTCAGCCGCGCGGCGAGCTCGGCGAAATCGGGGGGATAGGTCAGATAGTCGACGATCCCCATCTCCATCGCGAGATGCGCCTGTGACATCCGGTCCTCGGGGAATACCATCATCACCGGGATCTGGCGTGTCTCCGGCCGGGCACGCAGATGCGAGGCGACACGCATCGGCTCTCCGTCGGCCAGTTCGGGCCAGATGACGCAGGCGTCATACCGGTTCGAGCCGAGGAGCGCGCGCGCCGCCGTCTCGCCCTCGGCGAGCTCCACCGCGCAGCCGATGCGCGTGCGAATCCCGGCGAGCGTTCCCTCCGCCAGGCAATCCTCCCGCGCGACGAGGAGGACGGACATCGCCGCCGGGTTCGATCCGGCCTCGGGCGAGCCCACCCCCTCGAGGCCCAGCTCGAGCGACGTTCTGTGGCGCAGCCGGAGCTCGTCGATCATCAGCTTCATCCGGATGAGGCTTGAGACCCGCACCAGCAGCGCCATGTCCGCGTGCGGCCGCGTCAGGAAGTCGTCGGCGCCGGCCTCGAGCCCGCGGAGGCGGTCGGCCCGGTCCTGGAGCGCGGTCAGCATCAGGATCGGAATGTGCGTGGTCGTCGGCGATGCCTTGAGTCGCGCGCAGGCCTCGAACCCGTCCATGCCGGGCATCATCGCATCGAGGAGGATCAGGTCCGGCTGCTCGCTCTCGGCCAGGGCCAGGGCGCTTTCCCCGTCCGCCGCCTCGATCGCGTCGTAGTAGTTCGCGGCCAGCTTCGCCTGCAGGATCAGGCGGTTGGTGGCGATATCGTCGACGATCAGGATTCGACCGGGCATCTTGGCGGCACCAGTGGGTCGGGACGCGGAGAAAGCGGTTGCGCTCCGACCGAAGGAAACGCCAAAAACATTAACAGTTTGTTTCCGATGTTCCGCCAAGCCTCGGGCGGAGCGAGCAGGGAGCCCACCGGGGGGACGATGATGGCGGCGGGTCCGATGCCCCGCGGGGATGCGGAGGCGCTTGCGGCGCGGGCGCTGGCCTGGATGGCCGGCGACAGCGAGTTGCTCGGACGGTTCCTGGCCCTGAGCGGGGCCGGACCGGAGGATCTGCGGGCGCAGGCCGGCGAGCCCGAGTTCCTCGGCTTCGTTCTCGACTTCCTCGTCTCGGACGAGCGGGCGCTCGTGGCCTTCGCCGAGGCGGAGCAGGTCGCGCCGGACCTGGCGCTGCGCGCCCGCGCGGCGCTGCCGGGGGGCGACCTCCCCGAATGGACCTGAGCGGCATGCTGGCAGCCATCGAGGAAAGCCTCGACGAGCACCTCGTGCACCGCCTCCGCGCGTTGCCGGTGGAGCCCGGCGTGCCCCTTCTCGCGGTCGACGCCGACGAGGTGCTCGTCTACCTGGCCGACCACCTCGCGCGCTACCTCGCCGGGATCGGCTACCGGATGCACC
>JBEPXW010000407.1:0-2694 GCA_041641715.1 Pseudomonadota bacterium | reverse complement strand
CCTCGGAGGCGATCGGCGCGGACGGGCGGACGCGGCTCGGCGCGGTGGCGCGCGGGCTCGTGCAGCGGCCCTGGGACTTCGGCGCGCTGATGCGGGTCAGGCGCGAGACCGACGCCGCGCTCGCCTCGCTGGCGCGGGCGGCGGAACGGGCGGTGGAGGCCGTCGTCGACCGCCTGCAGGGGTCGTCCTGAACCGCGGGCGGCCTGCCCTCCGGTGAGACCCGGAGCAAACCGGCTCAGGCCGCCTTCTCGTTCCGGATCCGGGCCATCTCCTCGCCGACGATCCGCTCGTGATGCTCCTCGGCGGGGCGGGCTTGCGCGAGGTCGATCTCCGGGGCGAACGGGCCCTCGGTGCGCGGCCCGCGCAGCGCCAGCCTGAGCAGCGTCAGGGGGGAGGAAAAGCCGATCTCGGCGGCGGTCGGCTCGTAGCCGCAATGGGCCATGCAGTCGGCGCACTTGGCGTAGTTGCCGGTACCGTACTTGTCCCAGTCGGTGGTCTCGAGCAGCTCGCGGAAGGTCCGCGCGTAGCCCTCGCCGAGCAGATAGCAGGGGCGCTGCCAGCCGAAGACGTTGCGGGTCGGCATGCCCCAGGGCGTGCAGCGCATCTCCTGGTTGCCCAGGAGGAAGTCGAGGAAGAGGGGCGAGTGCGAGAGGTTCCACTTGGCGCCGCGGGCGCGGCCGAGGCGGAACACCTCGCGGAAGAACTCCTTGGTGCGGCGGCGGTTCAGGAAGTGCGCCTGGTCCGGCGCGCGCTCGTAGGCGAAGCCCGGAGAGATCGAGATGCCGACGCCGAGCTTCGTCGCATAGTCGAGGAACTCGGCCAGCTCGCCGGGCGGATGGCCCTCGAAGATGGTGGCATTGACGTTGACCCGGTGGCCCCGCGCCTGCGCCGCGCGGATGGCGCTGACGGCGCGGTCGAACACGCCCTCCTGGCAGACCGAGCGGTCGTGGTGCTCGCGAAGCCCGTCGAGGTGGACGGAGAAGAAGAGGTAGGGGGAGGGCTCGAAGAGGTCGAGCTTCTTCTCCAGGAGCAGCGCGTTGGTGCAGAGCGAGACATAGAACTTCCGCTCCACCAGCCCGCGCACGATCTCCCCGATCTCCTTGTGGATCAGCGGCTCGCCGCCCGGGATGGCGACCATCGGCGCGCCGCATTCCTCGGCCGCCTCCCAGCACTCCTCGGGCGTCAGGCGCCGGTTCAGGATCGGCGCGGGATAGTCGATCTTGCCGCAGCCCGCGCAGGCGAGGTTGCAGCGGAACAGCGGCTCGAGCATCAGCACCAGGGGATAGCGCCTGCGCCCCAGGAGCTTCTGCTTCGCGATGTATGCGGCCACCCTGACCTGCTGGCGGACCGGTACGCCCATGTTTCCTCCCGTCCCTCGTTGGTCCTTGTGTAACGCATCCGCCGGGGCGGGGGAAAGGCCGTGCCGATGACGTTGCCGTGTGACGGCGCGGCAGGGGCGCCTTCGGCACCCGCGTCATGCCCCGGCCTGACCGGGGCATCCAGAAACCGGGCACGGCACCAAGATCCCTGGATTGCCGGGTCAAGCCCGGCAATGACCCGTAAATCCGGGATTCAGTCCGATCGGGTGGTGTCGTAGCCGGCCCGCTCGCGCATGCGGGCGAGCAGCGCCTCGACGCCCTCCTTCTCGATCAGCGCGCCGAACTCGTCGCGCTTCAGGAGCAGGAACGAGACGCCACCCACCATGATGTCGATGACTCGCGGGCCCCCGTCGTCCGCCTCGCGCATGCGGTAGGTGACCGGCAGCGGCGGGCCCTCGGCGCGCGGGAAGACGGCCTCGACGAGGATGTCGCGGCGGGCGACCCCGGTGCCGGTGACCTCCGGCGCCTCGGCGAGGCCGCGGCCGAACCGCTCCGCGTAGAGGGCGGCGAGGAAGCCGGGCAGCAGCGCGCGGAACGTCTCGCGCTGCGCCTCGGTCAGCTCGCGGTCGCCGACGAGGAACCGCTGCCAGACGTCGAAGGCGAAGGCCTCCGACACCGCGGCCTCGACCCGGGCCATGCGGGCGCCCTCGTCGAGCCCCTCGGCGGTCATCGCCGCGTGGGACTCCGCGAGCAGCCCCTCGACGACCGCGCGCGCGGCGTCCTCCGGCGTGCCGGCGGCTTGCGCCGGGGGCCGGCCGAGGGTGGCTCCCAGCAGGAGCGCGGCGATGATGGCGGCGGCGCGTCTCATCCGGGCCCCGTCTCGAGAAGCGGACACCGACTTTATATAGGGCCCCCTCCCCACCGGTCACCGGCCCCGTCAGGACTCCGCCATCGGCACGCCGAGATGGCGCCGGGCGAAGCGCACCAGCGCCGGCGTCAGCGCGAAGGTCATGCCGACGGCCGCCGCGATGGCGCAGGCCAGCAGGATGCCCATGCTGGCCGTGCCGGGGTGCGAGGAGAGGCCGAGCGTGCCGAAGGCCGCCACCGTCGTCAGCGCGCTGTAGAGCACGGCGCGCGGCGTCGCGGTGGAGAAGACCGAGCCCGGCACGCGGCTGGCCCGGAGCGCGAAGTGCACGCCGCTGTCGATGCCGACGCCGATGAGGAGCGGCAGCACAATGACGTTGGCGTAGTTGAAGGGGAGCCCGAGGATCACGCCGATGCCGGTCGTCGCGGCCGCCGCCAGGACCAGCGGCCCCAGGATCGCCACCACGCGGGTGATGTCGCGCAGCATGAGCCAGGCGAGCAGGAGGCAGCC
>JBEPXW010000406.1:0-2735 GCA_041641715.1 Pseudomonadota bacterium | reverse complement strand
CCGCTTCTCCGTCGAGCACGCCCTCGATTCCCTGGCCGAGGAACTGGTCGGCTTCCAGCTCCCGACGCTCGAGACCGCCATCCTGCATGGCCGCGTCGTGCTGATGCCCGCTCGCAGCACCGGCGCACTGGCCGCGCTGATGCGCCGCGTCGGCAACGCGCTGGCGCCGCTGGCCGGTGACCGGGGGACGAACGGGCACGGGGGCGGCTACGCCGAGGCGCCAGCGTCCAGTATCGCGCCGCACGGGTCGCTGGTGCCCTTCCCGGGTGACACGGCGACCCGGTTCCACGTGCCGCTCACCGACCGGCTGCCGGTCGAGCGCGCCCACGCGCTGCGCGACGCCCTCGCCCCGCTGATGACCCCGATGCTGGGCGCGCCCCGGCGGATCAGCGAGCTCGCGCTCATGGGCGATCCCGGTGGCGGCCGGCCGCTGCGCGTGCTGCAGCGCTACGAACTGCTCGACTGGCCGCTTCGGCGCGGCGGGCGGGCGCTCCCCGCCCACGGCCCGCACGTCCTCGCGCCGATGCCCGAGGGCCGGGGCCGGCGGCAGGAGGCCGACGCCGCCGTCTGATCGGACTGGCCCGGACCGCGAGCCCGGGCCGGCCGCGTCCACCCGGCCTTGCGGCCTTCCCCTGAGCGTGGCACCCAGTGCACCGGAAGGAGAGGAGCCATGCATTGGAGCGTCTACCTGAGCGGCGAGATCCACACCGACTGGCGCGACCGCGTTCGGGAAGGGGCGGAGGCGCGCGACCTCCCGGTCCGGGTCACCGGGCCGGTCACCGACCACGGCGCCTCGGACGACTGCGGCGCGGCGATCCTCGGGCCCGAGGACAACCCGTTCTGGCACGACGCAAAGGGAGCGGGCGTGAACGCCATCCGTACCCGCACGCTGGTCGCCCGCGCCGACGTCGTCGTGGTTCGCTTCGGCACGCAGTACAAGCAGTGGAACGCCGCTTTCGACGCCGGCTATGCCGCGGCGCTCGGCAAGCCGCTGATCATCCTGCACCCGCCCGAGCACGCGCATGCGCTCAAGGAGGTCGACGCCGCGGCCGCGGCGGTGGCCGAGACTCCCGAGCAGGTCGTCGCGATTCTCGACTACGTGATCAACGGCCGGCTGGCGCCGGCGGGTTGAGGGCGCCGGGCGGAGCGGGGCGTGACCACCCTCGACCTCGTCGGCGTGGCCGGCGCATTGCTTATCTGCGCCGCCTACCTCGCCGTCTCCGTCGGCCGCGTCGCGGCAGAGGGGTTCACCTACCAGGGGGCGAACGCGCTCGGCTCGGCGCTGCTGCTGATCTCGCTCTGGTTCCGCCCGAACCCCGGCGCTATCGTGATCGAGGCGCTGTGGCTCGCCATCGCGCTCTTCGCCCTCGGCCGGATCTGGATGCGCCGGCGCTGAGCCGGCGTCACTCCGGCAGCGCGACCTCGACGGCCGCGCCGTCCCAGCCATGGACGCTGTCGCGGGCCTCGACCGTGACCGTCCCGACGCTGGCCGGGATCTCGACGCCGGAGAGCGAGCGGGTGAAGGGCTGCTCGTTCACATGCGGGTGCAGCAGCTCGCGGTTGCCGTAGACGGTGCCGTCCGGACCGACCACGCGCCAGGCGTCGGCATAGTGGTCCCAGCCCGCATCCGCGTGGCTGACGGTGACCCGGAAGGTCCAGCTGTCGCCGTCCGGCACCGCCTCGACGGCCGTGACGTCGGCGGGGCCGGCGGCGGCCGGCGCGGCGATGAGGGCCGCGAGGGCGGCAGGGGCAAGGCGTCGCATCTTTTTCTCCGTCCGATGTGTCTCGAGTCACGGTTAACCGTACCTTTACCGCACCGACCGTCCCTATGCGCACACAATTACGCCAGCAACGGAGAGGCGCATGGTCAGCCGGGCTCACACGGTCGCGTTCCACGGCGTCGAGGCCAAGCCGGTCGAGGTGCAGTGCGCGCTGTCGCCCGGCCTGCCGGCCTTCAATGTCGTCGGGCTGGCGGACAAGGCGGTTTCCGAATCGCGCGAGCGGGTGCGCTCGGCGCTCGCCGCCATCGGGCTCGCCATGCCGGCGCAGCGGGTGACTGTGAACCTCTCGCCGGCGGATCTGCCCAAGGCCGGGTCGCATTACGACCTGCCGATCGCGCTGGCGCTGATGGCGTCGCTCGGGCTGATCCCGGCCGAGGAGGTCGAGGGCAACGTGGCGCTGGGCGAGCTCAGCCTCGACGGCGAGATCAAGCCCGTGCAGGGAGCGCTGCCGGCGGCGCTGGCCGCGGCGGCGCAGGACAAGGGGCTGATCTGCCCTGCCGGATCGGGCAGCGAGGCCGCCTGGGTGGGCGCGACGGAGGTTCTGGCGCCCCCGGGGCTCATCGACCTCGTCAATCATTTCGGCGGGCGCGCGCCGTTGGCTCCGCCTGAGCCCGGGAAGGTGGCGCCGCGGCGCTCGAGCGCCGACCTCGTCGACGTCAAGGGGCAGGAGAGCGCGCGGCGCGCGCTGGAGGTCGCGGCGGCCGGCGGCCACCACATCCTGATGATCGGTGAGCCGGGCTCGGGCAAGTCGATGCTTGCGTCCAGGCTCACCTCGATCATGCCGCCGCTGACGCCCGAGGAGGCGCTCGAGGTTTCGGTGATCTACTCGCTCGCCGCCCAGCCCGGCGACGGGACGATCCACCGCGAGCGGCCCTACCGCGCGCCGCATCACTCGGCCTCGCCGGCGGCGATGATCGGCGGCGGGCGCGAGGCGAAGCCGGGCGAGGTGTCGCT
>JBEPXW010000405.1:0-2736 GCA_041641715.1 Pseudomonadota bacterium | reverse complement strand
CGAGGCGAAGCCGGGCGAGCTGCTGGCTTACCGCCGCCTGGCGCTGGCCAAGCAGGTTTTCGAGCTCGGTCACGGAGCGCTCGCCGTTGGCCAGCGAGCAGAGGATCATCAGCCGGCCCTCGTGGCCGAGGGCCTTTAGGAAGTCGGCCGCGCGCTGCGCGTTGGCCATCATCCGCTCGAGCTCGGCCGAGTCCTGCGTGTCGTCGAGAGCTGGCAGCGCCATCCGTCCATCCGTCCCTAGAACTCCAGTCGGTCAGAAATACTCGCAATCCCCGCGTTTGCACAGTCCTCGTCGAGATCGGGCCCCGGGGCCCCCGACACACCGACGCCGCCGACGATCGAGCCGGCCGAGGTCACCGGCACGCCGCCGCCGAGCGCGAGCGCGCCGGGGATGTCGCGGAGGCCCCGGCTGAGCGTGCCGTCCTCGATGCTGCGGTCCAGCTCGAGCGTCGGCGTGCGGAAGCTGACCGCGGTCCAAGCCTTGGCGGTAGCGGTGTCGATGGTGTGTGGGCCGGCGAAGCGGTCGCGGATGATCGCCTGCGGCACGCCGAAGCGGTCGACCACGGCGACGGCGACCTGGTAGCCGGCCTCGCGGCAGGCGCCGAGCGTCGCCTGGGCCAGCTCGACGGCGAGGTCGGGCTTGAGCGTCGAGAACTCGGCCAGCGCCTCCGACTCCTGTGCGGCGGCGGGGGCGGCGGTGGCGAGCGCGGCCAGCGCGGCGAAGACGGCGTTCCTCATGGTTTCCCTCCCTGTTCGGCGGCGGCCCCGGCCCGCTCGAGCAGGCGCTGCAGGAGGCCGTAGAAGAAGTCCTCGCCGGGATACCCCTCGATGCGGCCGACCTCCTCGCCGGAGACGAGCAGGACGAAGGTGGGCGTGTAGCGCGCCCGGCGGTCGAGCGAGATGTGCTCGGGCAGCGGATCGAAGATGTCATGCCGGAGGAGCGGCGCGCGCTTGCCCTCATCCGTCCTCGCGTAGACCGTGCCGACCTCGGCGTCCCACTGGGCGCACCAGCCGCAGCCGGCCTGCTCGAGCATCAGCAGCCTAGTCTGCGCGCCCGCCGGGGCCGCCAGCGCAAAGGCGCTGACCGCGAGAGCGAAACGGGCGGCGAGTGTCCGCAGAAGCATGTTGACCCCATGGCGGCTCACACATATAAAAAATCTTATATGAGAATATAAAGGGGGAGGCAAGGTTCGGCGCGATGGAGTTCGACGTCACGTTCTGGGGCGCCGCGCTGGCCGGGCTGCTGTCCTTCGTCTCGCCCTGCATCCTGCCCATCGTGCCGCCCTACCTCTGCTTCCTCGCGGGCGTCAGCTTCGAGGAGTTCGGCGGAGGGACGGCGCCCGATTCGACGGCCCGGCGCCGGGTGGTGATGACGGCGGTGGTGTTCGCGCTGGGCTTCGCCACCGTCTTCGTCGGCCTCGGCGCCTCGGCCGGCGTGGTCGGGCAGGCGCTGGCCCGGCATTTCGACCTGCTGCGCTGGATCGCGGGGGGCGTGATTCTCGTCATGGGGCTGCATTTCCTCGGAGTGCTCCGCATCCCGCTCCTCTATCGCGAGGCGCGGATCGAGGTGGCGCGCCGGCCGGCGACGCTTCTCGGCGCCTATGTCGTCGGACTGGCCTTCGCCTTCGGCTGGACGCCCTGCGTCGGGCCGGTGCTGGCGGCGATCCTGTTCACCGCCGGCGCGCAGGAGACGGCGGGGCAAGGCGCGCTCTTGCTGGGCGCCTACGCCGCGGGCATCGGCCTGCCCTTCATCGGCGCGGCCTTCTTCGCCGGGCCGTTCATCCGGTGGATGCGCCGCTTCCGCCGCCACATGGGAAAGGTCGAGAAGGTGATGGGCGGGGCGCTGGTCGTGACCGGCCTCCTCTTCATCACCAACGCCATCCCCGACATCGCCTACTTCATGCTGGAATACATGCCCGCCCTGGGTTGAAACGGGAGGACCACATGCTCGCCCGCCTGATCTTCGCCGCCACGCTGGCCTTCGCGCCCTTCGCCGCCGCCCAGACGCAGGAGGCGCCGGGCGGGCTGCACACGAAGCCCTGGTTCACCGTCACCTTCAAGGACGTGCGCGAGGACCTGGAGACGGCGCGCGACCAGGGCAAGCGGCTGGCACTGATCGTCGAGCAGTACGGCTGCATCTACTGCAAGAAGCTGCACGAGGAGGTGCTCTCGGACCCGGAGGTCGCCGACTACATCAAGGAGAACTTCGTCGTCGTGCAATACAACATGTTCGGCGACGAGGAGGTGACCGACCTCGACGGCGAGGCGATGACCGAGCGCCAGGCGGTGCGCCGCTGGGGCTTCGCCTTCACGCCGACGATCGTCTTCCTGCCCGAGGAGGCCCCGGAGGGGGTGACCGTGGCCGAGGCCGCGGTGCAGGTCATGCCCGGCGCCTTCGGCAAGTGGACGGTGCTCGACATGTTCCGCTGGGTCCGCGAGAAGGGCTACGAGGGGGACGAACACTTCCAGAAATACCACGCCCGGCAGATCGAGAAGCTGCGGGCCGAGGGGAGGCTCTGATCGGGCCAACCTCGCGCCAGGGCTCCACAAATTCATAAATCTGAATTTGTTGTTGTGTATGCGCAAGCTTTGGTGCAGAGTTTCCGTCACCAAAGAAAGAATCGGTCTTGGGGAGGATCGGGATGAAATGGGCACTGCCCCTGTTGAGCGGGGCTCTTATCGCCGCTTATGCGGGAGGCGCCGGAGCGGCTGAGGTCGCACCCAGCGCCGTGAAGT
>JBEPXW010000404.1:0-2749 GCA_041641715.1 Pseudomonadota bacterium | reverse complement strand
ACCTGGAACATCAGGAAGGCGGAGAGCAGCACCATCGCGCCCACGGTCAAGGCCCTGAGCGCGCCGACCGGCGTCTCCACCGCCCCGATGAGCGGCAGGTCCAGCGTCTCCGGCAGGAACCCGACCGTCCAGGCGGCGCCGAAGGAGAGCGCGGCCAGCAGCCCCACCGTCAGGAGCAGCGAGCGCACCAGCACGCCGAGCGAGCGGGCGTCGAAGAGCTGTCCGAGCGCCTTCAGGACGTCGCCGATCAGCCCCATGGGTCGCGCCCCCGGCTCAGGCCCAGTCCGTGAGGGCCTCGACGTCGGGGCGCGGCCGGTCGGGCGGCGCCGCGGTCTCGGTCCCGATATGGACGAAGCCGGCGACCTTCTCCGTCCCGGCAACCCCGAGGAGAGTCTTGCCGAAGACCGGGTCGTAGGCCATCCGCCCGGTCAGCCAGTTCGCCCCCCAGCCGCTCGCCAGGGCGGCGTTGAGGAGCCCGAGGCAGACAGCCCCCGCCGAAAGCCATTGCTCCCACTCCGGTATCTTCTCGACGGGCTTCGGGCACGAGATCACCGCGACGATCACATCGCCCTGGCGGAACTGCGCCACCGTCTTGTCCGCGTCCGCCGCATCGAGGCCGAGGGCGGCGCACCGCTCGGTCGCGAGCGCCGCCACCCGCTCGCGCGCCTCCCCGGCGATCACCACGAACCGCCACGGCTCCAGCTTGCCGTGGTCCGGGCACCGCGCGGCGGCGGTCAGCAGACGCATCGTCTCGGCCCGGTCCGGCCCGCCCGGCGCCAGCGTCTTGGCCGGGCGCGAGCGGCGCGTCAGCAGGAACTCCATGACCTCCGGCCTCGGCTCGGGCATCGTTCTCTCCAGTCTCAGCCGGTGCTCTTAAGAATCGGCCGGGTCAGTTCCGCGAGGCTCCGCCGCTGCTTCCCCTCGGCGTCGAAGTTGGCCGGGTCGAGCCAGGCCTCGAAGGCGTCCCGTAGCGCCGGCCACTCGTCGTCGATGGCGGCGTACCAGGCGGTGTCGCGGTTCCGCCCCTTGTAGACGGTCGCCTGCCGGAACACGCCCTCGTAGGAGAAGCCGAGCCGCTGCGCCGCCCGCCGCGAGGGCGCGTTCAGCGCGTCGCACTTCCACTCGTAGCGGCGGTAGCCGGCCTCGAAGACCCAGCGCATCATCAGGTACATCGCCTCCGTCGCGCCGGGCGTGCGCTGGAGGAGCGGGGAATAGCAGATGTTCCCGACCTCAATGGCCCCCGACTCCGGCGCGATCCTGAGATAGCTGGCCACGCCGACCGGCCGGCCGTCCTCCTGCCGGAGGATGGCGTAGAACATCGGGTCGCCGTCGCGCGTAACCTCGCCGACCCAGCGGCGGTAGGCGTCGAGGGTCTCGAACGGCCCGTAGCCCATGTAGGTCCAGAGCCGCCCCTCGCGGTCGTGCGTATTGGCCTCGTGCAGCGCCTCCGCATGGGAGACGACGAGCGGCTCGAGCCGCACGTGGCGCCCCTCCCTCATGGCGCGGATCGGCCGCGGCGGCGGCGCCCAGCCCTCCGGCAGGGCCGCGCCGATGGGCTGGCCCAGCGCGTTCGTCCGTTCACCGGCTTCCGTCATCCCCGGCCCCCGGTTCCCCGCCGCGGTCAAAGCTCGACGAGCCCCGCGCGGTATTGCCGCTGCCGCCGGCGGTAGACCTCGGCGGCGCGCCTCAGCTCCGCCGCCATCTCCTCGTCCACCTCGCGCAGCACCTTGCCGGGCTGGCCGACGACCATGGAATTGTCGGGAATCTCCTTCCCCTCGGTGATGAGCGCATTCGCCCCGATCAGGCACCCCTTGCCGACCTTCGCCCCGTTCAGCACCACCGCCCCCATGCCGATCAGCGTGCCGTCGCCGATGGTGCACCCATGCAGGATGGCGTTGTGCCCCACGGTCACCTCCGAGCCGATGGTCAGCGGGAAGCCCGGGTCGGTGTGGCAGATGCAGCCGTCCTGCACGTTCGAGCCGCGCCCGACGACGATCGGCTCGTTGTCGCCCCTCAGCACGGCGTTGAACCAGACGCCCACCTCCTCGGCGAGCGTCACGTTGCCGATCACCCGTGCACCGGGCGCGACGTAGTAGTTCCCGTCCTCCGGCACGGTCGGCGGGGTTCCGTCGAGCGCGTAAAGCGTCATTTCAGCCGCTCCTCGAATTCGCGGTAGAGCCTGTCCACATGCGGCTTCAGCCATTTCTGGCGGTCGCGGCGCTGGCGCTCGGCCGCGACGATTGTCCCGATTCGGGAATAGCATTCCGAGAGGTCGTCATTAATCAGGACATAATCGTACTCGGCCCAGTGGCTGATCTCGTCCCGCGCGCGGTCCATGCGCCCGGCGATCACCGCGTCCGAGTCCTGGCCGCGGGCGCGCAGCCGCTCCTCCAGCGCGGCGATGGAGGGGGGCAGGATGAAGACCGTCACCACCAATGGCCCGAGGTCGGTCTGGCGAAGCTGCTGCGCCCCCTGCCAGTCGACGTCGAAGAGCACGTCGCGCCCCTCCTGGATCGCCGCCTCGACGGGCCCGCGCGGCGTGCCGTAGCAATGGCCGAAGACATTGGCGTGCTCCAGCAGCTCGCCTTCTGAGATCATCTCCGCAAACCGCTCGTCCGACACGAAAAAATAGTCCCGGCCCTCGACCTCCTTCGGCCGCGGCGGGCGCGTCGTCGCCGAGATCGAGAGCGTGAATCCCGGGTCCTCCGCCAGCAGGCGCCGGCTCAGCGTTGTCTTGCCCGCGCCCGAG
>JBEPXW010000403.1:0-2767 GCA_041641715.1 Pseudomonadota bacterium | reverse complement strand
GGGCCGTCGCCGTCGCCGCGAAGCGGTCGGCGCAGAGCCGGCAGGCCCTGATGCGGGCGAAGAGTCCTTCCGTCCGGGCGTCCATGGCCCCGACAATATCGCACGCACACGCCGCCGCAATCCGGGCCGGGCGGGGCGGTCAGGAAGTTGGAATGTCAGATTCCAGAATTCCGAGGGCCGATTTGCCTTGATAAAGACGCCGCGCCAAAATAGGCGGGAAGGACGCCTGTGAGGGGAGCCGAAGGTCGCGGAGACGGCCGTCCGGCGAGAAACGGGGAGGACGGGACAGAAGTGATCCGGCTGGTCCTAATCTCTGTCACGCTCTACGTCTACTGGCTCCTGCTGTCGGGCCATTACGAGCCCTGGTTCGTGATTTCGGGCGCGGTGCTCTCGGTCGCCGTCGTCGCCTTCTCGCTCTTCAAGGGGATCACCGACGAGGAGGGCTTCCCGGTCGAGAAGCTGCCCCGCGGCGCGGTCTACTGGCCCTGGCTCGGCTGGCAGATGGCGCTCTCGGCCTGGAACGTGGCGCGCATCATCGTGAACCCGAAGCTGCCGATCTCGCCGACCATGGTGAAGGTCGCGGCGAAGGAGCGCACGGCGGTCGGTCTCACCACCTATGCCAACTCGATCACCCTGACGCCGGGCACCATCTCGGTCGAGGTCTCCGAGCGCGAGAAGGCAGTCTGGGTCCACTGCATCACGCGCGAGAACGCGGAAGGGTTCGCCGACGACGAGATGAACGAGCGCGTCGCCTGGATGGACGCCGCCGGCGACAGCCTGCTCGGCCGGAAGAAGGAGGCCGGGGCATGATGTTCGCGGTCGCCATCCTCGCCGTGCTGGCCGCGCTGGCGCTGGCCGTGGCCCGCGCGCTCATCGGGCCGACCGCGTTCGACCGACTGGTGGCGGCGAACAGCATCGGCACCTCGGCGGTCATGCTGCTGGCGCTGTTCGGCTTCATGACGGGGCGGCCCGAGTTCCTCGACATCGGTCTCACCTACGTGCTGCTGAACCTCGTCGGCATCCTCGCCGTCCTCAAATTCTTCCGCTACGGCGCGCTCGGCCACGCCCAGGACCTCGAGCGCGACCGCGAGCGCGGCGGAGGCGGCGGCTGATGGGCGTCGTCGTCGACACCCTCAGCTTTCTCGCGCTGGCCGCGGGCGGCGCCTTCTACGTCATCGGCGCCATCGGCATGAACCGGATGCCGGAGGTCTTCACCCGCATGCACGCGGTCTCGGTCAGCGACACGCTCGGCGTCGGCCTCCTCGTGCTGGGGATGCTGCTCCAGGCGGGCGTCACGCTGGTCGCGGCCAAGCTGATCTTCATCGTGCTGGCGCTCTGGACCAGCGGCGCGGTCGCCACCCACGCCCTTGCCCGCGCCGCGCTGCACGACGGCGACCGGCCGCTCCTCGCCGGGGCGGGGGATCAGCTCGAGCACGCCGACCCCGTTGCCCTCTTCCCCGAGCTGGCCGAGCGCCTCGCCGCGCCGCTCACCTCCGAGACGCCCGAGGAGGAGCCGGACAAGGCCCCGTCCGAGGTGGTCATGGGCCCGCGCGGGCCCGTCGGCGACGGCCCGGGCAAGGGCGAGGGGAGCTGAGCCATGGAACAGCTCATCAACATGGTGCTGCTGACGCTCCTGGCGCTGATTACCATCGGCATCATCCGGGTGCGCAACCTGTTCGCCGTCGTCGTCCTGACCGGCGCCTACAGCTTCCTGATGGCGAGCGTCATGCTGGTGCTCGACGCGGTCGACGTGGCGCTCACCGAGGCCGCAGTCGGCGCCGGCGTCTCGATGGTGCTGGCGCTCGGCGTGCTTCACCTCACCAAGACCGAGGAGGCGCCGCCGCGCTTCTCGCCGGCGCTTCCTCTGATCGTCGTCGTCGCGACGGGCGCGGTGCTGATCTACGGCACCCTCGGCCTGCCGCCCTTCGGCTCGCCGGACACGCCACTCAACACCGGCGTCGGCGCCGAGTACCTGGAGCGGACCTACGAGGACACGCACATCCCGAACGTCGTCACCGCCGTTCTGGCCTCCTACCGCGGCTTCGACACGCTCGGCGAGGTGGTGGTGATCTTCACCGGCGGCATCGGCGTGCTGGTGCTACTCCGGCGGTTCCGGCAGGAGGGGTGAGGGTCCGATGCGTCTCGACACCATCCTCCGCGTCGTCTCGAAGCTCTTCATCCCGTTCATCTTCGTGTTCGGGCTCTACGTGCAGTGGCACGGCGACTACGGGCCGGGCGGCGGCTTCCAGGCCGGGGTCATCATCGCCGCGGGGGTGATCCTCTACGCCATCATCTACGGGCTCGACGCGGCGCAGCGTGCGGTGCCGCCCTGGCTGGTGGAGCTTATGGTGCCGCTCGGCGTCACGATCTTTGCCGGAGTCGGCGTCGCCGGCATCCTCACGGGCGGCAACTACCTCGAATACAACACCCTCCTGCACGATCCGATTCACGGCCAGCACTGGGGCATCTTCCTCGTCGAGTTCGGCGTGCTGGTCACCGTCGCCGGCACCGTGCTCGCCATCTTCTACGCCTTCGCGGGGAGGGGCCGGCCATGACGCTGATCGAGACCGTCGCAACCCATTACAACTACTGGGTCACGATCTTCCTGATGCTCTCGGGGCTCTACATCGTCGTGGCCAAGTCGAACATGGTGAAGACGCTGCTGGGCCTCGCCGTGTTCCAGACCTCGGTCTACCTGCTCTATCTCAGCCCGGGGAAGATCCTCGGCGGCACGCCGCCCGTCCTCGCCAAGGGCCACGAGGTCTAC
>JBEPXW010000402.1:0-2771 GCA_041641715.1 Pseudomonadota bacterium | reverse complement strand
GACGCCGCCCTCGGTGAGGATCGAGCCGAAGGTACCGCCGCCCCGGATTTGCACGTCGCGGATGCGCGCCTCGCCGGCGAGGTCCGTCCCCGCCTCCGGCGAGAGCCGGGCCTTGAGTCGCAACTGACCGCCCTCGGCCCCGCCGAACAGGCCCGCGGCCGCGAGCAGGGCGCCGGCGTTGTCGGAGCGCACCGTGATGGCTGCAGCCTCGCCGGGGGGCTTCTCGTATTCCGCCGTGAACGGCACGCGGCCCGCCAGCGCGCCGCCGAGGCTCGCCGTCGCGGTCCCGCCGGCGTCGCGGCTGTAGCTGCCCGTGGCAGGCCGGGCAACGATCTTCGGTGTCACCACCAGCTCGCCGAGGTCGAACGAGACATCCAGCGGCCGCCCCGGCTCGTCGGGCCCGCTGCCGTCCTGACCGTCGTCGTCCTCGAAGAGCGCAAGGTCGAGGCTCCGGCCGGCCACCTCCAGGGCCAGCGTGCCGTCCCCGCGCGCCGTGGCGCCGAGCGCGATGTCCGCCAGCCGGCGGAAGCGCAGTCGCGCCACGTCGGCCGATGTCATGCGTCCGGCCTCGCTGAAGTTGATCGTGCCGTTCGCCTTGAGCTCGTCGGTCTCCAGCGTGAAGCGCGGCACCCGGATCCCGCCGCCGAAGGTGCCCTCGGCGTCCAGCCGCCCGCCCGGCCCCGGCGGCTTCTCCCAGTCGAATTCGGCGACCGCAAGCCGGGCGGGTCCGAGATCGGCATCGAGATCGAAGGCGAAGGTCGGGGTCCCGGACTGCTCGAGCCTGACGCGGACCGGCGCGCTTCCGCCCGCGAAATACTCGGTGCCGAGATTCAGCCGCGACAGGAAGTCCGGCGTCACCGACCCGGAGAGCGCGATATCGCGGTGGTTGGACCCGCGCCCGAAATATTCGTTCCACTCGAGGTTCAGCGGCGTTCCGTCCACGCGCACGGGACCGACAAGACTCATCTCCTGCGGGTCGGCACGCAGCGCGACCTCCTCGCCGCGCACATCGGCGACATGCCCGCCGGGCAGTTCGAACGGCAGGGCGAGGGCGCTCAGCGACGCCTCCGCCGACACCCCGACGCCGCCCAGCTTTAGCCCGCTTATGAGCGGCACGCTCAGGCGCGCCGTGACCTCCGCCGTGCCGCCGACCGACGCCGGCTCGAGCCCGAGCTTGCTCGTGAGCCGGAGGGGCTCCTCGTCGATCAGGGTGAGAACGCTCGACGTCTCGCCCGCGCCGCGCAACGTGATATCGGCGATCGTCGGCTTGGCCTCGAGGCTCGGGATCCGCATGAGCGAGCCGTCAAGCCGGACCGGCGCGCCCTCGACCGGCCGCACCTCGCCGGATTCCATGATGAGGTCGAAGCTTTCGAGTGTCAGCGAGCCCCGGCCACTGGCGGCGACGATCGGCGTCATGTCCTGAAGGTAGCTGGACTCGAGCCTCGAATAGGTGAAGTCGAGGCCGACTTTCGGGTCCTCGCCCTCGACGAAGCGCATGTGGGCCACGAAGTCGTCGACCGTGCCGCCACGCATGTTCCTCCGCACCCAGTCGCGCGCTCCGCCCGCCGCCACGTGCGGCCAGAACTGCACGAGCTGGGCGATGGTCATGCGGCGTCCCGCCGCGCGGAGGGCGGTCTCCCAGCCGTCCTCGCCGGCGCGGGTCGTTCCCTCCACCTCGACGACCAGCTCCCCGGCCCGCAGATGCGAGTCGGCGACCTCGATCCGGAGCGGCGCCAGGTCGAGCCGCGCGACGATCTGGCCATTGTCGAAGGCGAGCGGCTCGGCGAAGACCTCCGGCAGCTCGGCCTTGACACGCTCGACCTCGAACTGCCCGGCCAGCCCGGCGATCTCGCCGGCCCCGTTGCGCCGGATGTCGGCGAAGCCGGAGAGCCGGGTCTCCGCCGCCGGGGCGGTGAGGGCGAACTCCTCGACGCGCATGCGCTCACGCCCCGTCTCGTAGGCGAAGGCCAGCGTCGCGCCGTCGATGGCCTTGCCCTCGTCGCCAAGAGCGAGGATCCGCCCTTCGCCTGCGGAAATCCGCCCTTCAAGCCCCTCGACACGCCCTTCCGGGTAGATGGTCAGGGCCAGACGCCCGTCGAGCGGCGCGTCGAAGAGGCGCAGCCACTCCATCTGGCTCAGCTGCTCGGCGATGTGCTCCGGGCGCAAATTCTCGAACCGCGCCTCGAGACGGGTCGCCCCGCCCGCCCCGCGGCGGCGCTCGGCGGTGATGATGGCGCCGGCGCCCTCGATGCTCTCGTCAGCGAGGCCCACGTCCATGCGCGCGCGCAGACCGCCGACGGTCCGGGTCACGCGCAGGTCGGCGCGGCGGGTTTGCCAACGCCGGTCGATCTCCTCGTTCTCGAAGACGAGATTGGCATCGCGGATGACGATCTCCTCGAGCCGCGAGAGCTCCGGGATCGGCTCGATGTCGCCGGCGAGCCCGTCGAGGATGCGTCCGATGGCCGCCGCCTGCAGCGCCTCCTCGGGCCGTTCCTGCGCCTCCGCCTCCGGGGCGGCCGCGCCGGGCTCGGGCTCCGGCGGCGGCTCTGCGCCCAGCCCGAAGCGAAAGCGCCCCTCGTCGGTCCGCACGACGCGCGCCTCGGGCCGGATCACCGTTATGCTGATCGGGCGCAGGCGACCCCGCAGCAGGTCCGTGAGGTGAAAGCGCGCGGCCAGCCGCGGCACCAGGAAGATCGGCTCTCCTGTCGCGTAGGAGACGCGCACGTCAACGAACTGCACCCCCGCCGGCGCGCCGCCCCGCCGAGCGTCAG
>JBEPXW010000401.1:0-2780 GCA_041641715.1 Pseudomonadota bacterium | reverse complement strand
GGCTCTCCGCCTTGCGTCGCGACGCGGCGCTCTCTAGCGGAAGCGGATGACGGTTGGAAGGGGCCGGCCGCGGGTCCGCGTCGAAGGTGGCGCCGCGCCTCCTTCAGCGCCCCTCTCGCCGCCACGCCACGAGCAGCAGCAGGCCGACCATTAACACCGCCAGCCAGGCCGGCATCAGCGGCGTGAGCTGCACGCCGGTCACCCGGTAGGCGTCGCGGCTCTCGAGGCCGATCCAGCGGCGCGAGTGGGCGCGGCGGCCCTCGGGCACCATCCGGACCTCCGGCGCGCCCTCCGAGAGCCAGGCGACCTTGCCACCGGTGGCCTCGGCGAGCGGCACGAGCAAGTCGCCCGTGGCAAGCGGCTCCGCGTACTCGGCCGGGCTCGGCGGGCCGACGGCGGCGACGGCCGAGAGCTCGCCGTCGGAGAAGCGCCAGAGCCCCTCCTCGGCGCCCGCCAGCAGCGCCTGCCAGCGGCCGGGGCCGACATGCTCGTAGCCGAGGTCGGTCCTCTCCTCGCCGTCGGGCGCGGTAGCGACCAAGGGGCCGGAGGGCTCCTCGTCCAGCGTGCGGCGCTCGACGAGGACGCGGCGACCCTCGACATGGGCGGTCAGCGCCTCCTCCTCGAGCTCGGGCTCCTTCATCAGCCAGTGGACGACGCGGCGCAGCAGGTTCGACTGCGGCCCGCCGCCCTCGAAGCCGCGCGTCCAGAGCCAGAAATGGTCCGAGGCCATCAGCGCCACGCGCCCTTCCTCGACCCGGTCGAGGATCAGGAGGGGCAGGTCCTCGTAGCCCTCCATCACCGTGTTGCCCGAGCGCGGGATCACCTCGACATGGCGCAGCCACCGACCCCAGTCCGGCGACCCCTCAGGCCCGCGGCCGGCGGCCGCCTCGAGCCCGGCGGTGACCGGGTGGCGGTCGCCGAGATTGGTGACGCGCGGCAGGAAGGGCCGCTCGAACACCTCGAGGGTGGGCTCGGCGGGCAGCACCTCGTTGAGCGGCGTGCGGTTGAGGCTCTGGGCGCCGGCAAAGGCGGGGCCCGACGAGACCAGCACCGCGCCGCCCTCGCGGACATAGCGGGAGATGTTCTCGAGATAGGCCGAGGCCAGGACGCCGCGCCAGCGGTAGCGGTCGAACACGATCAGGTCGAAGCCGTCGATCTTCTCGAGGAAGAGCTCGCGGGTCGGGAAGGCGATCAGCGAGAGCTCGGAGACCGGTGTGCCGTCCTGCTTCGCCGGCGGGCGGAGGATGGTGAAATGGATCAGATCCACGATCGGGTCCGACTTCAGAAGGTCGCGCCAGGTGCGCCCGCCGGGGTGCGGCTCGCCGGAGACCAGGAGCACGCGCAGCCGGTCGCGCACGCCCGAGACGGTGGCGATGATCCGGTTGTTGCGCTCGGTCAGCTCGCCCTCGCGCGCCGGCAGGCGAATGTCCACCACGTTCGGGCCGCCGTGGTCGATCGGGATCTCGATGCGGTTCTCGGCGCCAACGGTCAGGTTGCGGGTCTCGGGCGGCTCGCCGTCTATGGAGACCTCGACGGCGACCCGCTCCACGGGCTCGCCGGTGCCGTGGACTCGGGGGACGACGCGGAAGATCACGCTCTCGTCGACGATGCCGAAGGCGGGCGTATTGACCGCCTCTAGGGCGAGGTCGAAGCCGTCCGGCTCGCCCGCGATCAGGGCGTGGACGGGCCCGGGGAAGCTCTCGATCCGGCCCGCGTC
Organism: Pseudomonadota bacterium; assembly: GCA_041641715.1. GTDB lineage: Bacteria > Pseudomonadota > Alphaproteobacteria > Rhodobacterales > Rhodobacteraceae > Thermohalobaculum. Next base: position 1,063 of record JBEPXW010000401.1, on the reverse strand, counting down.
ATGGATGCGGCCGTCGGTCACCAGCACCGCGCCGGCGACCTGGCCCGGGGCGACCCGGGCGGCGGCCTCGTCGAGCGCGGTCAGCAGCCGGGTGCCGCGGTTGCGCCCGCTCTCGTCCGGGCCGACCTCGACCACGCGCAGCTCCAGCGGGTCGGCGGGGGTCGAGAGGCCCTCGATGTCGGCAGTGGCCGCCTCGGCGGCGTCGGCGATCTGCGTCGTGCGGTCCTCGAGCCCTGTCGACTCGCTCTGGTCCACCACGAGGAAGGCGATGTTCTTCAGCCCCTCCCGCTCCTCGCGCTTGAGCTGCGGGCCGGCGAGCGCCAGCACAAGGATGCCGAGGGCGACGCCCCGGAGCGCCCAGCCCGGCAGGCCGCGCCAGAGCGCCAGGGCGCTCCCCAGAAGCACCAGGCCGCCGAGGGCGGCGATCCAGCTCCATGGGATCTCGGGGATGAAGGCGAGGCCGAACTCCATCACGCCCTCACTGGCCCAGCCGCTCGAGCACGGCCGGCGCGTGCACCTGGTCGGACTTGTAGTTGCCGGTCAGCGCGTACATCACGACGTTGATGCCGAAGCGCACCGCCATCTCGCGCTGGTTGTCGCCCATGCGGCCGACGGGGTAGATCGGCGCGCCGCGGTCGTCCACCGCCCAGGCCGCGGCCCAGTCGGCCGAGCCGACGACCACCGGCGAGACGTTGTCGTCGATGCGGTCGAACCGGGGCAGCTCGGGTTCGTCGGGCTCGGCCTCCTCGCCCTCCTTCGGCGCCTCGGCCCAGACGCGCGCGCCGCGCCAGCGGCCGGGATAGTCGGCGAGCAGGTAGAACGTGCGGCTCAGCACGTGGTCCATGTCCACCGGCGCGAGCGGGGGCAGGTTGAGCGCGCGCGCGATGCGGCGCATCTCGACCGCCGCCGGCCCGGCGAACCCGGAGGCGCCGTCCTGCGTGTCGATCACCAGCAGACCCCCGGTCGAGAGGTATCGCTCTAGGCGCCTGAGCGCCTCCTCGCTCGGCACCGCCTCCACCGTCAGCGGCCAGTAGAGGACGGGGAAGAGGCTGAGCGCGTCCTC
>JBEPXW010000400.1:0-2785 GCA_041641715.1 Pseudomonadota bacterium | reverse complement strand
CTCGCGGCCCTTCCAGGCGCGCTCGGCGATGCGGGCCGACTTGCCGCGGCGCTGGCGCAGATAGTAGAGCTTCGCCCGGCGCACCTTGCCGCGGCGGATTACCGTGATCGCGTCGATGTTCGGCGAGTGCAGCGGGAAGATGCGCTCGACGCCCTCGCCGAACGAGATCTTGCGCACCGTGAACGAGGCGCCGATGCCGTTGCCGTGGTTGCGGGCGATGCAAACGCCCTCGAAGTTCTGCACGCGGGTGCGGTTGCCCTCGGTCACCTTGTAGCCGACGCGCACGGTGTCGCCCGGCGCGAAGTCCGGAATGGTCTTGCCGAGCGCGGCGATCTGCTCGGCCTCGAGCTGCCTGATCAGGTCCATGGCCCTAGTCCTCTTTCCTGCCCGCCTTGCCGGCGGAGATGTGCGCGTCCGATTGCTCTGTGTCTCCACCGGTCGCCTTATAGGCCCGCCAGAGGTCGGGACGTCTTTCCTTCGTCAGCGCCTCGGCCCGGGCCCGCCGCCACTCGGCGATGCGGGCGTGATGGCCGGAGAGGAGAATCTCCGGTATCGCGCGCCCCTCCCAGGCCTGGGGCCTCGTGTAGTGCGGGTGCTCCAGGAGCCCCCGCGAGAAACTTTCCTCGTCGGTGCTGGCCTCGTTGCCCAGCACGCCGGGCCTCAACCGCACCACCGCGTCGATCAGCGCCATCGCCGGGATCTCGCCGCCCGTGAGCACGAAATCCCCGATCGAGAGCTCCTCGACCCCGCGCGCCTCGAGCACGCGCTCGTCGACACCCTCGAACCGGCCGCAGAGAAGCGTCATGCCCTCCGCGCCGGCCAGCGCCCGCACGCGCCCCTGGGTCAGGGGCCGCCCGCGCGGTGACAGATAGATCACAGGCCAACGCTCCCGGCTTTCGGGGGCATCGGCCTGCGCCGCATCGATGGCCGCCGCCACCACGTCCGGCTTCATGACCATGCCTGGCCCGCCGCCGGCCGGGGTGTCGTCCACGGTGCGGTGCTTATTGCGCGCGAATCGCCGAATGTCCAGAGTCTCAAGCGTCCAGAGGCGCTCGGACAGGGCCTTTCCGGTCAGCGAGGCGGCCAGCGGGCCGGGGAAAAGCTCGGGGAAGATGGTCAGCACCTTGACCCGGAAGGCGCCGCCGGGCGCCTGGTCCTCGGCCAGCGGCTTCGGCCCCGCGGTGACCCGGGCCCGGAACATGCCCTGCGAGCGTGTTTTGCCTTCGCTCATCGCCTCGCATCCTCGAGGTGCCCGGCGCGTCAGTCCTGGTCGCTGCCGGCATCGCGCAAGGTCAGCACCCGCCGCGCCGCGGCGCGCGCCGCCTCGGGGCGGCGCTGCAGGCCCATCAACTCGTCCTCGGCCCATTCGAGGTAGTGCGCGATGCGCTCGACGGTCGCGTCCGAGTCGGTGAGCAGCGCGTGCACCTCGCGCGCCACCGAGTCGTAGTCGTCCACCGTGCCGGGCGCGTCCGAGAGGCCCATCGGGTCCCACTCGGTGAGCAGCACCTCGCGGATACGGGCGAAGAGGTGCTTCGGGCTTTCCTTGTGGGCGCTCATCGCTCGCCCTCCTCCGGCGTGCCGTCGTCCAGCGTTCCCGCGGGCGGATCGGCGACGATCCGGCCCGTGGTGAGGTCCACCCGGGGCACTACAGCACGGGTGAAGGGAATCATCACGGACTTTCCGCCGCCCCGGGCGATCTCGATCACGTCGCCCGCGCCGAAGTCGTGCAGCGCGACGACCCGGCCGAGCGGCGCGCCGGCGGGGTCTACGACCGCGAGGCCGACGAGGTCGGCATGGTAGAACTCGTCCGGCTCGGGCTCCGGCAACCGCTCGCGCGGCACGCAGAGCCGGGTGCCACGGAGCGCCTCCGCCGCCTCGCGCGTTTCGACGCCCGATAGCCGCGCCGCGAAGCCGCCCTTCACCGGCCGCGTCAACCGGATCGCGAACTCGCGCCGCCCGTCCTCGGTGACGAGGGGGCCGTATGCGGCGATCGCCTCCGGCTCGGCGCAGAACGACTTGATGCGGGCCTCGCCATGCACGCCGAAGGCTCCCGCCACGGCACCGACGCAGATCAGCCGGCCGCGCTCGGCCATCGTCCGCTCACCCTGGCTCGACGCCCGCGCAGACACCGCCCGGCAGGAGCCCGGCATTCGCCAGCCACTCGCCGCCCCGGTCGAGGCAAGTGTCGATCGCCAGCTCGTTCTGCGCATGGCACCCTGCCACGAAGGCCGCGGCGATCAGCACGAGGCGGAGCGCCCGGCGCACGGCGTCACTCGGTCTTCGCTTCCTCGGAGGACTCGTCGGCCGCGGGCTCGGCAGTCTCCTCGGCGGCGCTTTCCTCGGCGGCGGCCTCGGTCGCCTGCTCGGTCGCCTCTGCGGCGGGTGCCTCGGCCGGCGCCTCCTCGGCGGCGGCCTTCTCCTTGATGGCGGCGGCGCGCTTCTCGCGCTCCTCGACGCGCTTCTGCGCCTTCTCGCCCGGCTCGCCCTTCTTTGGGTTGGCCCGCGTCTTGGGCGCGATGACGCCGGCGGACTCGAGGAAGCGGGAGATGCGGTCGGTCGGCTGCGCGCCCTGGTCGAGCCAGTGCTGCACGCGCTCGACGTTCACCCGCACGCGCTCCTCCGAGTCCTTCGGCAGCAGCGGGTTGTAGCTGCCGACACGCTCGAGGAAGCGCCCGTCGCGCGGCATGCGGCTGTCGGCCGCAACGATATGGTAGAAGGGCCGCTTCTTCGAGCCCGCCCGGGCAAGCCTGATCTTGATGGCCATGGGTCTGTCTCCTTGGACTCG